>JAYVRT010000908.1:0-3608 GCA_043776025.1 Archangiaceae bacterium
CGACCGTCTCGAGTCCCGGGATCGTGCGAAGCATCCGGAGCTGGATCTCTTCGGGCAGGCTTGTCGAGAGACCGTTGATGTAGAACTCCTCGCTCGCGCGGCCCTCGGGCTCGATGAAGATCTGGTGCGCGGCCTTGTCGGCGAACCGCACCACCTTGTCCTCGACGCTCGGGCAGTAGCGCGGGCCGCGGCCGACGATGTCGCCCCGAAACAGCGGAGACCGGTGGAGGTTGGCGCGGAGCACCGCGTGGGTCTCGGCCTGGGTGTAGGTGAGCCAGCAGTCGAGCAGCGGCTGAAGCGGGAAGGGGGCTGCCGCGGTCCGCGCCGAGAACGGCCGAGGCTGGGCGTCGGACGGCTGGCGCTGGCAGCGGTCGAAGTCGATCGACCCCTTCTTCAGCCGGGCCGGGGTGCCGGTCTTGAACCGGCCGAGGGTGAAGCCGAGCGCGCGCAGGCAGTCGGACAGCCCGGCCGAAGCGCCGTCGCCGAGCCGGCCGCCGACCTCTTGCTCGGCGCCCAGGTGCATCAGCGCCTGAAGGAAGGTGCCGGTGGTCACGACCACCGCTTTGGCTTCGAGCTCGCGGCCGTCGGTCAGCCGCACGCCGCGCACCCGGCCGTGTTCCACGTGGAGCAACGCCACCTCGCCCTCGACCACGCTCAGGCCTGGCTGGGCGCTCAGCGTGGCCTGCATTGCCTTCGGGTACGCCTCGCGATCGCACAGCACCCGGGTCGCCCGCACCGCTGGCCCCTTCGACGCGTTGAGGGTGACGAAGTGCGTGCCCGCCTCGTCGGCGGTGCGGGCCATCTGCCCGCCGAGCGCGTCGAGCTCTCGCACCAGGTGTCCCTTGGCGGTGCCGCCGATCGCCGGGTTGCAGCTCATCACCGCGGCGCGGTCGGCGCGCAAGGTGATGCCCGCCGTCGCCAGGCCCATGCGGGCACAGGCGAGCGCCGCTTCACAGCCGGCGTGGCCGAGGCCCACCACGATGACGTCGAAGCACCGCACCCAATTGCGTTTACCGCACCCTGAGCGCGGTTGAACACCGCCACTGCTTCTGTGGACTTTAACTACCTGCCATTTTGCGCGCATCGTCGCGCCCACGAGAGCCAGCGCGCAGGGCCTTCTTGTTCGCCAGCAGCCGCCGAACCGCGCCCGCCCGCTTCCCGACGTCGCGCCAATCCTTGCCGCCCAGAGGTGCAGGGGGACCGCCTTGAGCAGCACCCGCTTGAGATCCGACACCGCCCACCGCGCTGCCCAACCTCCTGCCGCTGCTCGCCGCCCACAGGCGCCGGAAGACCACCTCGAGCAGCTCTCGCGTGAACTCCGAAAGCCCCCCCACCGCGCTGAACCACTTCCCGCCGCCGCTCGCCGTCCGCAGGCGCCGGAAGACCGCCTCGAGCAGCTCTCGCGTGAACTCCGAAAGCACCCCCACCGCGCTGAACGACTTGCCGCCGCCGCTTGCCG
Source organism: Archangiaceae bacterium (assembly GCA_043776025.1). GTDB lineage: Bacteria > Myxococcota > Myxococcia > Myxococcales > Myxococcaceae > JAYVRT01. The sequence continues at coordinate 1,460 of JAYVRT010000908.1, forward strand.
CCGACAGGCGCTGGAAGACCGCCTCGAGCAGCTGTCGCGTGAGATCCGAAAAGCGCCCACCCTGCGGCCTGACCTCCGCCTCTACTTGCCGATGCAGAAGCGCTGAAACACCGCGTCGAGCAGCGCGGTGCGCGCGTCCTCTCCGGTGATCTCCGCCAGCGCCCGAACCGCGATGCCGACCTCGCCCGCCACCACCTCCAGGGTGCTGACCGCGAGCGCGGCGGCGGCCCGCTCGAGCGCCTCGACCGCGCGCTCGAGGGCCTCGAGGTGCCGCGCGGACGAGAGCGCCACCGCCTCGGCGCGGCGATAGCCGAGCGCCTCGAGGATGGTGCCCCGCAACGCTTCGACGCCGTCGCCGCTCTGACCGCTGACGCCGAGGGCTCCGGCGGGCGCCGGCGCCAGGTCGCACTTCCCCACCACCTCGAGCCTGAGGGCGAGGCCCGAGTCGGCGCGCCACGCCTCACGGTCCGCCGGGTCGGCGCCGGGCGGGAGCAACAACACCGCCACGTCGGCCGCCTGAAGCGCGGCGCGGGTGCGCTCGATGCCGCGCGCCTCGAGCCGCTCGGGCGAAGGCCGCAGCCCGGCGGTGTCGAGCAAGGTCACCTTCAGGCCATCCCACTCCAGCTGGGCCTCGAGCGCGTCCCGGGTCGTGCCCGGCGCCTCGTCGACGAGCGCGCGCTCCGCGCCTACGAGCCGGTTGAAGAGCGTCGACTTCCCCGCGTTCACCGGGCCGTAGAGCACCACCTGCGCCCCGCGGCGAATCAGCGCGCCGCGCCGGCCCGAGTCGGCCAGTGCGCGCACCTCGCGGAGCACCGCCCCGAGCCTCTTCGCAAGGTCTGCGTCGGCCGGCTCGGAGTCCTCGGGGAAATCGAGGGCGGCCTCGAGGTCGGCGCGCAGCTCGACCAGCGGCGCGCGGACGGCCGTCAGCTTCTGAGACAACCCCCCGGCGAGCTGGGCCGCGGCCGCCCGCACCGCCGCCTCTGAGTCGGCGGCGACGAGGTCGGCGATCGCCTCCGCCCGGGAGAGGTCGAGACGGCCGTTGAGGAACGCCCGCCGGGTGAACTCTCCCGGCTCGGCGATGCGGACGCCGGGCTCGGCGGTGACGGCGCTCACCAGCAACTGCAGCAGCCGCGGCGCGCCGTGGGCGTGCAGCTCGACCACGTCCTCGCCGGTGAACGAAGCGGGCGCCTGGAAGTAGAGCACCACCGCCTCGTCGACCACGCCTCCCTCGCCCCCCGCCGTCAGCGGGAGAAAGTAGGCGTGTCGCGGGGCAGGGGAGCGGGGCAGCGATGCAGCGACCCGCCGCGCGGCCGCGAGCGCCGCGGGTCCGCTGATTCGCACGACGCCGATTCCGCCGCGGGCGGGCCCAGTGGCGATGGCGGCGATCGTCGACGACAAACCCCGCCCTCAGGGCTCGCCGACGCTGCCGCGGGCCGCCTTCTCCACCGCCTCGCGATGCTCGGCGATGTACGCCTCGACCGCCGCGTCCTCGACGCCCAGGTCGCGCAAGACGCCCGGGTAGATGCCGCGAAACGCCGGAGACTCGAGCGCGTTGCGCAGCGCGAAGCTGGTCTTCAGCACCGCCGCGCCCCACAGCTTGTCCTTGAGCGACTTCGACTTGCCCATGCGCCCTATTCTCCTTCGTCTTCGTCGTCCGGGTACACCGCCATCGCGTGCCGCTTGGGCATCGCGGTCGGTTTGTTGGGGACGAAGGCCAACCGGCGGAAGTGGCCCTCGCCTTCGACCCGGGCCACCTGCCCCTCGACGCCCTTGCCGGCCTTCAGCACCCGGGCCCGGTCCTCGGTGGACATCATCGCCACCGCGTAAGCTCGGCCGAGCTTCGCCGCCTTCCCGGCGAGGGCCAGACCGAGCGCGGTCAGCTCCGCGTCCTCGGGCAGCTCGAGCTTCGCTTCGTCGACTTCAGAGGGCCGGCTCTGGGGAGCGCGGGGTGGCCGGTCTTGCCGGGGAGGGCGCCCGGCCGCGGCCGACGGCGGAGCGCTCGGCGCCGGCGCCCGGCTGGCAGAGGGAGCGGGAGGCGGCGGCACCACCGCCGGCGCGGGTGGGCGCGCGCCGCGCGGCTCGGGGAACCCGCCGACGCCGAGGGTCACCCAGCGGCGCTCGGTGTTCGGCCGGTTGATGCACTTGTTGA
>JAYVRT010000909.1:0-12572 GCA_043776025.1 Archangiaceae bacterium
CACGCCGCGGATTTTGTTCACCACCAGGGTCGCCAGCGCCTCGCCTTCGATCTCCTCGGCGATGATCAGCAGCGGCTTGCCCGAGCGCGCGACCTGCTCGAGCAGCGGGATCAGATCCGCCATCACCGCGATCTTGCGCTCGCTGATCAGGATGTACGGATCTTCCATCTCGACCAGCATCCGCTCACGGTTGGTGACGAAGTACGGCGAGATGTAGCCGCGGTCGAACTGCATCCCCTCGACCACTTCGAGCGTCGTCTCGAGGCCCTTCGCCTCCTCGACGGTGATCACCCCCTCCTTGCCGACCTTCTCCATCGCCTCGGCGATGATCGTGCCGATCGTCTAGTCCCCGTTGGCGGAGATGATCCCGACCTGGGCGATCTCCTTCTTGTCCTTGGTGGGCTTCGAAAGCTTCTTCAGCTCGGCGACCACGGTCTCGACCGCGATGTCGATGCCGCGCTTCAAGTCCATCGGGTTGTGCCCGGCGGCCACCAGCTTCAGGCCTTCCTCGTAGATCGCCCGCGCCAGCACGGTGGCGGTGGTGGTGCCGTCGCCGGCGACGTCGGAGGTCTTGCTCGCGACCTCCTTCACCATCTGCGCGCCCATGTTCTCGAACTTGTCCTCGAGGTCGATCTCCTTCGCGACCGTCACCCCGTCCTTCGTCACCAGCGGGGAACCGAACGACTTCTCGATCACCACGTTGCGGCCCTTGGGCCCCAGCGTCACCGCGACCGCGTCCGACAACACCCGAACCCCGCGGAGAATCGCGTCACGCGCCGACTGGTGAAAGTAGATTTCTTTCGCTGCCATGTTGGAACTCCTTTGAATTATTGAATGTTTCTAAAAGCCCGCGTTAGCACTCGCAATCTGTGAGCGGCAAATTAAGGATTGGCGGCCGATTGTCAATGGGGCCCGCGCGATCACTCGCGCGGATCACGGTCGCTGACGTCGTCGTACTCCTGCAGGGGCACGCCCGCCGGAGCGCCCGGGCGATCGACCGTGGACACCGACCAGACGTCGATCGCCGGGTCGTTGTCGACGTTGCCGGCGCATGCGATGGTGATCGAGCAGTCGGGGCACTTGCCGTGGACGCCCAGCGACTCGCGCACCCGGGACGGCATCCCGTCGAAGAGCGACGCGTTGGTGTTCTTCGGCGACACCTTCGGGTCCGCGCCGATCGAGGTCCCGTCGCCGTCGGCGAAGGCGTAGAGGTACCGGTTGCCCTTGTCTGGAGCGAAGCCGACCACCGCCGGGCGGGGGTCGTAGCTGTCCTTCTCCATGAAATAGGACTTCTCGGCGGTGTAGGCCGCCTTCAGGTTCATCTTGCACTCCGACTGCTTCGAGCGCGCCTGGAACTTGATGAAGTTGGGGATCGCGATCGCCGCGAGGATCCCGATCACCGGGATCGCCGCCACCGGCAGCACCACGGAAATGATCGCGACCGCCAGCGAGCCCTTGTTCTGAACCAGGGCGACGATGCCGATGATCACCCGACGATCAGGAACGGGGGAAAGCAGAACCCCAACACGGTGAAGACCAGGGCGACGACCGGCAGATTCGACGGCACGCGGGGATTCGGCTGCGAGGGCGCAGGGTTCATGCCCCGCTTCTTTTCAGGGGCGCTCGGTGGCGTCCAGCCGTTTCCGCGTCAGCTCGAGGTACTCGGGGTTCAGGTCCATGCCGACGAAGCGGCAGCCGTTGCCGACCGCCGCGACCCCGGTGGTGCCGCTGCCGCAGAACGGGTCGAGCACCACCGCGTCCCCGGGGGCGCTGGCTTCGATGATCCGCTTCAGCAGCGCGATCGGCTTCTGCGTCGGGTGGCCGCCGTGCGCCTTCTCCGACTTGCGCGGGGTCAGCATGCTCCACACCCGGCCCTCGCCGTCGTCGCGCAGCTCTTCCTCGCCCGCCCTGGGAATCGCCCAGACGTCGCGCATCTGCTTCCCGCCGTTCTCTTCCTTCATCGCGGCGTAGTTGAAGGTGTGCTGCAGCTTCCCCTTCCCACCAGGAGAGGCCCAGATCAGGATCTCGGTCGAGTGGGTGAAGTAGCGGCACGAGAGGTTCGGGCTGGCGTTGGGCTTGAACCAGGTGACGGTGTTGAGCAGCTTGAAGCCCAGCCGCTGCATCGCGAAGCCGGCGTTGAAGATCACGTGCTGGGTCCCCGAGACCCAGATCGTCCCGCTGGGCTTGAGCACGCGCAGGCAGGCCGCCAGCCATTGGGTGGTGAACGCGTGATCCTCTTCGATGCCCTGCGAGGTGTCCCACTTGCCCTTCGCCACCGGGACCCGCTTGCCACCCGAGCAGGTGAAGCCGCCGTTGGAGAGGAAGTACGGCGGGTCGGCGAAGATCAGATCGAAGGTATGCGGGTCGAAGCTGTTCATCAGCGCGATCGAGTCGCCCTGGTAGAGGACGAAGTCCCGGCCTCGCGCGTGGACACTCGAAGACAGCGAAGACGTTCCGCGAAGAAGCGGAGTGATGGCCTGCGGCATTTTGTAGCTCCGTGCTGCGCGGCCGTGAGTCGGCGGCGCAAGAGCAACGGTAGGGGCGTTCAGATCGCCCGCAACTTTTCAGACGGCGGCGCTGGCTTGCTCGAAAGACGGGTAGACGGAAATTCCTTCCTCGCCTTTCGGTTTGCCCAGCTCGCGGGCCAGCGCACGGTCGAGCGACAACAGCGCCATCTCCTGCTGGGCGTCGGACGGCGGCTGGGTGGTGATGCTCTGCAGCCAGATCCCCGGGCGCATCATCAGGGTGATGAAGGACGGCGCGTTCGGCCGGGCCGAGATCCGCTGCAGCTCGTAGGCGAACCCGGCGATCGGGAAGGCCATCGGCAGCTTGATCAGCACCAGCAGCAGGTTGTTGACCAGCACGTTGTCCGACATCTTGCCAATGAACGGCAGCGTCAGCAGGTGCACCAGCACCGAGACCCCGACGACGATGAAGAGGAAGCTGGTGCCGCAGCGGGGATGGCGGGTGGTGAACGGGCGCGCGTTCTCCACCGTCAGCGGCTTCTGACTCTCGTAGGTCCAGATCGCCTTGTGCTCCGCCCCGTGGTACCGGAACAGCACCGCGGCGTCCTTCGTCTTCGAGAGGATCCAGACGTAGCCGACGAGGATCACCACCCGGAAGCCGCCGTCGACGATGTGGAAGAGGAAGCCCTGGGCGTCCATCGACGGCCCGACCGCGCGGCCGACGAGCCAGGTGAGCAGGTGCGGCAGGGCGATGAAGAAGCCCATCATCATCGCGGTGGCGATCACCAGGAACGCGGTCGACGTCTGCTGCTTCGGCGCGGGCGGCTTCACCGGCGGCACCGGGTCACCGTCGGCGGCGGAGACGATCGCCCCGAGCAGGAACGCGAGCATCGCGCCCACGCCGGCGCTGCGCTTCTTCCCACCCGCCTCTTCCGGCATCCCGTAGTCCGCGGAGAACTGGAGCGCGGTGAAGCCGTTGTGCAGCGACTCCGCGAGCACCACCGCCCCGCGGAAGATCGGCCACCGCAGAAACTTGAGCTTCGGCCACAGCGTTTCCCAGGCCAGCTCCCGCACCGCGACGCCGCCCTCAGGGGTGCGGACCGCAGTGACGAAGCTCTTCGGCGAGCGCATCATCACGCCCTCGATCACGGCCTGGCCGCCGATGTAGGGACGCTGGGGGGTGTCAGCCATAGATGGGCAGATCAATACCGTTCACTGGCGTGAAAAACCACGCCAGGTGCCGGGAATAACCAGACCGCTGGTGGAATCAGGGCTTCGGAGCCGCGGGCGTCTTCGCCGCGTACTTCTTGCGGAACCGCTCGACCTGACCCGCGGTGTCCATCAGCTTGAACTTGCCGGTGAAGAACGGGTGGCACTGGGAGCAGATTTCCGTGTGGAAGCTGCCGCGGGTGGAACGGGTCTCGATGATGCTCCCGCAAGCGCAGGTGATCTTCGAGGGCGGGTACACGGGGTGGATGTCTTCGCGCATGTTGTTTCCTGCCCGCCTTACCCCGGCGGAAGGCCGGAGGACTGGAGGGGAGCCGGCGTATAACAGCCGGTCGTCTTTTTTCGCAACCCCTTACGCTTTCAGGCTTCCGAGAGGGCCGCGAGCCGGAACCCCGAGGCCTGGGCGATCGCCTCGTTGGTCGTGGGCAGCTCGGGGAAGTGGCCGATCAGCGTGTGGGGCGCGGTCTTCCGCTGGCTGATCGCATTCTTGTAGGCCCGCCGGGCCGCCTCGAGGTCGCCCCGCTTCTCCTGCACCTGGCCCAGCAGGTAGTGGCCGAGCGCGAGGGTCGGCTCGAGGAACAGCGCCCGGGTGAGCTCGACCCGCGCCGCCTCGGGCTGCCCCGACTGGATCGCGGCGATCGCGAGGTAGACCCGCGCCTCGACGCACAGCGGCTCTTTGGCCAGCGCGGCGTTGAACAGATCGCGCGCCTCGTCGACGTTGCCCATCAGCGCGTGGATGTTTCCCAGGGTCAGCAGCGCCGCGAGATCCTCGGGCTGATCGTCGAGCAGCCGGCGGGCTCCGAGCAGCGCCTGGCCGAAGTCGCCCTTCTCGATGAGGAGGATCACCTTGTCGAGGCGCTCCACCGGGGTGCGCCGCGCCTCGGGGGCCGAGACTGCCGGGGTGGGGATCGCCGGCAGGCCCGTGCCCGAGGGGCGGGGTGCGCTCGGCGCGGGCGCGGGCGCGAAGGGCGAGAGGATTCCTGAGTTGGTGATCCGCAGCGCGGCCGAAGGTCCCGACGGGCGGGGCGCGCTCGGCGCCGCCTGGGGAATCGGCCCGGCATAGGCGCTGGTGAGGCTGGGCGGCCGGGGGGCGGAAGGTCGCGGCGGCGGCGCCGCGCCGGGAATCGGCCGCCGGTAGGCGAACGTGCCGTTGACCTCGAACATCTCGAACTTGGTCGCCATGCGAAACAGGCTCTCCGAGTAGCCGAGCAGCAGCACCCCGCCCGGCCGCAGCGCGTCGAAGAAGCGATCCATCAGGCTGCGGATCGTCGGCTGATCGAAGTAGATGATCACGTTGCGGCAGAGGATCAGGTCCAACGTCCCGCCGGCGATCATCGGGAAGACCGGGGCGGCGAGGTTGTGCCCCTCGAAGCGGATCACCTTCTTCAGCGCCGGCACCGCCTCGTAGCTCTCCTCGGAGGCGACGAAGAACTTCGCCAGCCGTTCCTCGCTGACGCCGACCATCCGCCGGGTGGGGTACTTGCCTGCGGTTGCGCTCTCCACCGCGGCGGGGTTGAGATCGGTGGCCCAGACGTCGACCTCGTGGGCCTCGGCGCCGCGTTCGAAGGCGACGATCGCGATGCTGTACGGCTCTTCCCCGGTGGCGCAGCCGGCCGACCAGATCCGCAGCTTGCGGCCCTCTTTGCGCGCGGTCGCCAGCTGGTTGGGGATCAGCACCTTCTCCAGCGCCTGGAACTGGCGGGCGTCGCGGAAGAACTCGGTCTTGCCGACCGTGACCAGCGGCAGCAGGGCACGCAGCTCGGCCTCCCCTGCAAGCTGGCGCAGGCGGCGCACGTACTCGGAGGCGTCGAACAGCCCGAGCGCCGGCATCCGCGCCACCAGCGCCAGCCGCAGCCCGTAGTACCCGTCGGGGGTGATCTTCAGGCCGACGCGATCGAGCAGCAGCGCCGCCAACTGCTGCAGCGAGGGGCGGTCGATGTTCAGCCGGGAGTCGTCGTCGTTCGGGATCACGCCCACCTCCCGAGCTGCGCCGCGATCTCCTCCAGCGGCAGCACCTTCTGGGCCGCGCCCAACGCGATCGCCTCGCCCGGCATCCCGAAGACGACGCTGGTCGCCTCGTCCTGGGCGATGGTGTGCCCGCCGCGGGCGCGGATCTCCTTCAGGCCCCGGGCGCCGTCTCGGCCCATGCCGGTCAGGACCACTCCGATCGCACGATCCTTGAACACCGCCGCGACGCTGCGCAGCAGCACATCGCACGACGGCCGGAAGCCACCCACCGGCGCGCCGGGGTCGACCGCAAGGCTGAAGTCTTCCTTCGCCACCAGGTGCGCGTTCGAGCCGGCGACGAAGATCCGGTTGGGCTGCAGCGCCATCGCCTGGCTCGCCTCGACGACGTCGCGGTGCGTCTCGGACTTGAGCCAGCGGGCGAGCTCGTCGGCGAAGCCGGCGGTGATGTGCTGACAGATCACGATCGGCGGAGCGAACGGCTTCGGCAGCCCGAGCAGCACCCGCGCCAGCGCCTTCGGGCCACCCAGCGACGAGGCGATCGCCACCAGCGTGAAGGGCGCCTTCTTCATCGCCGCCGCCGCCTGGGCCTGGCTCTTCCGGCCGCGGACGTGGCGCAGCACGCTGACCCGCGCCAGCAGCTGCACCTGGGCGCCCAGGCCCTTGAAGAACTCCGGCGTCAAGCTCGCCGGCTTCTCCATCACGTCGAGCGCCCCGGCCGCGAGCGCCCGCATCGTCTCCGGCTTGCTGCCGAAGCCCGACAGCAGCAGCACCGGCGTCGGGCAGGCGGCCATCAGCGCCTCGACCGCCGCCACCGCCTCGAGCGCGTGGCCTTCGAGGTCGACCAAAACCAGCTGCGGCCTCAGCCGGGTCACCGCCTCGACGATCTGCGAGTAGTCGACCGGCGTCCCGGCCTCGGCCACCTTGCCGGTGAAGAGCGCGCGGGCGTGCTTGCTGACGCTGGCGTTCCGCTCGACGATCAACACCCGGCAGGTCTGCGGCACGTCAGGCCAACCGATCGATCGCCAGGGCCAGCGTCTCGACCCCGAGCTCGCCCTTGATCAGGTACGCGTCGGCGCCCGCATCGAGGCCGCGCCGCTTGTCCTCGGGGGAGGCGAGCGAGGAGAGGATGATCACCGGGATCCGGGCGAGGTCGGGGTGACCCTTGAGCCGCCGGGTAAAGGCGAAGCCGTCGAGCTTGGGCATCTGCACGTCGGTGAGGATCAGATCGAACGGCGACTTCTGCACCCGCGACCAGGCGTCCTCGCCGTCCTGCGCCTCTTCCACCGAGTGGCCCAGGGCCTTGACCAGCGCGCTCTCGGTGGCGCGGGCGATCGGCGAGTCGTCGACGAGGAGCACCCGCAAGCGCTTGGTCGCCGACGGCTCGAGCACCGGGCGCGACATCCGCCGCACCTCGGCCATGATGTCCGGCACATGGAGCAGCACCGCGATCCGCCCGTCCTCGAGCGCGGCGGTGCCGGCGATGAACGGCGCACCCTTGAGGAACTCGCCGCCGCAGGGCTTCACCGCCACCTCGCGCTCGTCGATCAGTCCGTCGACCACCAGCGCCGCCCGTTCATCGCCATGCCGCACCACCACGGCCGGGGGGCGATCGAAGCGGGGCCCGCCGTTGAGCGCCAGCAGCGGCCCGAGCGCCACCAGCGAGGTCGGCCGGCCCCGGTGCATCACCGCCACCGTGCCGAAGACTTCCATTCGATCCTCGGGCTTGAAGCGCGCCACCGCCTCGACCTCGGCCGCGGGCATTCCGTAGACGTCGTCGCCCAGCCGCACCAGCAGCACCCGCATCAGCGCCAGCGACTGCGGCAGCCGAAGGCCGATCGTCGTCCCCCGCCCCACCTTGCTCGCCACCGACACCGAGCCGCCGAGCGCCTCGACCTTGCGCTTGACGACGTCCATTCCCACGCCGCGGCCCGAAAGCTCGCTGACCTCGTCGCGGGTGGAGAAGCCGGCGCGGAAGATGAGCTCGATCGCCTCACGCTCGGTGAGCGCCGCCGCCTGCGCCGGGGTGAGCAGCTTGCGCGCGACGGCGACCTGGCGCAGCCGTTCAGGGTCCATGCCCCGGCCGTCGTCCTCGACCTCGATGTGCAGCATGTCGCCGTCGGCGCGGGCGCGAATCTGGATCCGGCCGACCTCGGGCTTGCCCAGCGTCTGGCGGTAGTCGACGGCTTCCAGGCCGTGATCGACGGCGTTGCGCAGCAGGTGCACCAGCGCGTCGCGCACGTCGCTGACCATCGAACGATCGACGCCGACCTGGGTCTTCTCGATGATCAGGTCGACCTGCTTGCCTTGCGAGTTGCCGATCTCCCGGACCGCGCGGGGGAAGGCCTCGAAGAGCGTCGAGAGCGGCACCAGCCGGGCCTCGGCGACGTTGTCCGCCAGCTGGCTCAAGTTGCCGTGGAGCGTGTTCACCCCGTCGACGTGGTGCCGGACGAAGCGGAAGGTGTCGTCGCGCAGCAGGTGGAGATCGCGCTCCATCCGCTCGAGCGCGTCGTGGGCGACGGTGTTCAGCGGCAGGCCCTGGTGGAAGCGCAGCAGCGAGTCACCGACGCGGGCGAAGCGGGCGAGCAGCTCGGTGAGCTCGTCGGCGCGCAGCCGGTTGCGGGCGCTCTCGACCAGCAGGTCTCCGGCGAGCAGGCCGAGCGCGTCGAGGATCTCGACGTTGACGCGGATCGAACGATCGAGCGGGGCGGCGCGGCGCTCACCGTGCTCATCGAGGCTGGGGGCCGAGGGGCGCACCTCCGGGGCGGAGGCCGGCGGCGGCAGCGGCGGGGCCACCAGGGCGGCCGGCGGCGGCGCCGGCCTGGCCGCAGGCGGCTTGCCTCCCACGCCTCGCTTCACCGGCTGCAGCGGCGGCAGCGCCTGGCCCGAGGTCTCCGACAGCTTGCTCGCGATCGCCTGGGATCCCTGCGAGCCTTCCTTCGCCGTCTCGAGCTCCTCGAGCAGATCGGAGATCGCGTCACAGGCGCGCAGCAGCAGATCGGTGGCGGTGCGGGCATCGACCTTCTTGTCGCGGTTGGCCTTGAGCAGGTCCTCGCAGGCGTGGGCCAGCTGCCCCACCGCGGCCAGGCCGAGCATCCGCGCCTCGCCCTTCATCGTGTGCAGCTCGCGCGCGACGTTCTCCGCCGCTTGGTCGGCGTTGGCCTTCTCGAGATCGATCGCCCCCAGCTGAATCGTCTGGAGCCGGTCGCCCGTCACCTCGACGAACTTGCTGAGGAGCGACTTCTTGAGCGCCTCGGTGTCCAAGGAATCAGTCGGCCTTGAAGCGCTTGATCAGCTCGGCGAGCCGGCCGGCGAGCTGGGTGAGCTCGGCGGCGGCGCCGGTGGCCTGCTTGCTCGCCTGGGTGGTCTGCCGGGTGACGTCTTCGATCTCCGCCATCGAGGCCACGACCTGCTCGGTGGCGGTGCGCTGCTGCTGGGTGGCGAGGTTGATCACCCGGGCGGCATCCGAGGTCTCCTGGACGCCGGCGAGGATGCCCTCGACCGCCTGCGCGGCGACCGAGCCGAGCCGTTCGCCCTGCTCGGTGGCCCGCTGCGAGCCCTCGGCGGCGACGCCGGCGGCGGCGGTGGCCTCGCGGATCTCGGTGATCAGGTTCTTGATCTCCTTCGTCGAGTCCATCACGTTCTCGGCCAGCCGCCGCATCTCGGCGGCGACGATCGAGAAGCCCTTGCCCGCCTCACCGGCGCGCGAGCCTTCGAGCGCCGCGTTGAGGGCGAGCAGGTCCGATCGATCGGCGATCTCGTCGATCACCTCGACCACCGTGCCGATCCGTTCCACCCGCTTCGACAGCTTGGAGATCGAGTCCGCCACCGCCGAGCTGTCGGCGCGGATCTGCTGCATCGCCTGGATGAACTCCCCGATCGCGCCCCGGCCGCTGCGCGCCGAGCCGAGCGTCTCCTCCGCCACCCGGGCCACCGCGCCCGCGTTCTCCGCGATCTGGGCCGAGGCGTGCTTCAGCTCTTCCATCGTCGCGGTGGTCTCGTGGATCGCCGCCGCCTGCTCGGTGCTCGAGGACTCGTGCTGGGTCGACGCGGCGAGCACCTCGTTGGCCGAGGACGACAGCCGCAGCGCCGCCTCGTTGATCTCGCGGACGAAGGTCCGCAGGGTGTCGATCACCTTGCCGAAGCCGTCGAGCAGCGGCCCGAGCAGCGGGTCCTCGGTGGTCGCCGTCCACCGCGACAGCTCGCCCTGGCGGACCAGCGCGATCAGGCCCTCGAGCGCGTTGTCGACGATCGAGACGGTGTGCTGCTTGCGCGCCTCGGCGTCCGAGATCTGCAGCGCGAGGTTCTTCAGCGCCTCGTTGAGCAGGCCAGCGAGCTGCTTCACCTCGCCGGTGAGCCCCTTGATCTCGACCCGGGCGTCGACGTCGCCGCCGAGCACCGCCTCGAGCGCGTGGGTCATCGGAGCCAGGCCACCGCTGCCGTTGCCTGCCTTTTTCTTCGATGCCTTCGGCGCCTGCTTCTCGGATTCCATGGTTCCCCGTTCTGCCTGCTAAAAAAGTCCTACGCGGTCGTCATCGCCCTCAGGTCGACCAACAGCACCGCCTGGTCGCCGTCCAGCCAGGCCCCGATCGAGATCTGCCCGCCCCTGGCCACCGGGGGGAGCTTGCGCAGCTGTTCCACCGGCACGCTGCGTACCCCGTGGAGGGTGTCGATCGCCAGACACCAATCGCGACCGTCGCCCGCGTCGATCATCAGCGCCCGGGTCCCCTCGCGCGCGGGCCCCAGCGGCGCGCCGACGCTCGACTGCGCGTCGAAGAAGTCCAGCCGGATCACCTGGCTCAAGTCCGCGCCATACCGGACCCCGCCGAGCTCGAAGACGACCAGATCGACGGTCTCCTCCGCACTCACCGGGTCACGGCGCGCTGGCGTGAGGTCTGCAGGACCCGGGGCAGGTCGAGCAGCGTCACCGTGCCCTTGAGCTCGGGGCTCTGGAAGACGCCCTGCACGTGCTCGGTGGGGATCTCGCCGCCCACCGGCGCGGGGAGGATGTCTGAGGTGAAGACCTTGCGCAGGCCGATCACCTGGTCGGCGACGAACGAGGCCGCGAAGCTGCCGTTGACCCCGATGAAGCAGAGGATCCGTGAGCCGGGCCGGCTCTCACCCTGGGCAAAGAAGCGCAGCAGGTCGATCACCGGAAGCACCTCGCCCCGGTGGCCGGCGACGCCGAGCACGAAGCTGGCGGCGCGGGGCAGCGGGGTGATCACCCCCAGCCGGGTGACTTCTCGGGCGTTGACCGAGTCCACACCGAGGAGCAGGGCGCCGAGCCGGAAGAAAAAGAACTCCTTCTCGGGGCGTTCGACCCGGGGCACGGCCTTCGCGGGTGCCTGGCCCAACGCGCGCTGAAGAGGAGTCGGGTCCAAAAGAGCTCACAATCTGAAACCGCTAAAGCTGACGGTCAAGGAAAGCTGTTAGAAGATGCTCGCAATGGCAGCCCGCGTGTTGGTGATCGACGACAGTCCGGTGATCGTCGACTTGCTCGTCAAAGCCCTGGGCGCCGCCGGCGTCTCGGCCGAAGCCGCGAGCGATCTGGCGACCCTCGACGCGGCGCTCAGCATCGGCCACCACGAGCTGGTGCTGGTGGACGTCAACATGCCCGAGATGTACGGCGACGACGTGGTCGAGTTCCTCCGCGCCCAGCGGAAGCTGACCTGCAAGCTCTACCTCTACTCCGACATCCCCGAAGAAGAGCTCAAAGAGAAGGTCAAGCGCAGCGGCGCCGACGGCTACATCTCGAAGAGCTCCGGGCTCGACGGCGCGGTCGCCGAGGTCCACGCGGTGCTGAACCACAACCCCAGGGCGCGCGGGAAGCGGGTCCTGGTGGTGGACGACAGCGAGGCCACCGCCCGGCTGCTCGAGGCCGAGCTCACCGCCCGCGGCTTTGAGGTCTCGACCGCCGACAGCGCCGACGCCGCCACCCGGATCATCCTGAAGAAGAAGACCCGGCCGGACCTGGTGCTGCTCGACGTGCGGATGCCCAACGTCAACGGCGAGCAGTTCTGCCGCTTCATCAAGAGCAACTCGCTGTTTGCCGGGATCAAGGTGCTGCTGTGCTCGGCCGAGAACGAGGGTGAGCTGAAGCGGATCGTGCGCGATGCGGGCGCCGACGGCTACGTCACCAAGGACTCCCTGATCGCCCGGGTGATCCTCGACGAGCTCGAGAAGCGCTGAAAGGCGGCAGACTGCCCTTCTTTGCGACAGTTCGACGGCAAACTCAGTTATTTCAAACATCTACCGAGTCGCCCGGCGCCAGATTGGGAGATCAAGGAACCAGTCGGGGCGCAGTGCGTCAAGCGATTTGACGTTAGACTCGTAGTGGTTTCAACGACTTATCGACGTTCTTCCGCTGGCCCGGGCCCTGCTCTACCGCGTCTGGAATGTACACAGTCCGGCCCGGTGACAAGCTCAGCTCGATCGCTCAACGGTACGGTGTGCCGCTGTCGAAGCTGCTCGCCGCCAACCCCGAGCTGACGAAGCTGACCGCGGGCCAGGCGCTGGTGATCCCCGGCCAACGCGACTCTTTCGATGGCCCGACGGCTCGCCCGGCAGCCCCTGCCCCGCTCCAACGCGGCGCGACCGGCGCGGCGGTGGTCTCACTGCAGAAGCGCCTGGCAGCGCGCGGGTTTCTCACCTCGGCGGCGTTCGCCAGTGGCCCCGGCGTCTACGGCCCGCGTACCGAGGCAGCGGTTCGCTCTTTCCAGTCGGCCCGGGGGCTCCCGGTGACCGGCGTCGCGGGCGCGCAGACGCTCGCCGCGCTCTTCACCGATCCGCTTCAGGCACGGCCCCGCGCTGTCAGCAGCTGGGACGACGAAGTGACCGCGCCGTTGGGCGCGCCCCTCGGGGAGGCTTTCGCCTTCTAGCGATCATCAACTGTCAGAGACTGGAATTGGTCTGGTC
>JAYVRT010000910.1:0-3605 GCA_043776025.1 Archangiaceae bacterium
AGGCCTGGGTGCCGGAGTAGTCGAACTCGCAGGCCTGACCAATCACGATCGGACCTGACCCGATCACCAGAATCTTCTTCAAATCGGTTCGTTTCATTCCGGGCCCAAGCCTGTAGCAGATTCCTGGGATACCATCGCCAACCGATATGAGCCTTCTCGCCCTCGCCGTCACCGCCGTGCTCGCCCAGACGGAGCCCGCGGCGGAACCCGCCGAGGCGCCCGCCCCGGCCGCGGCCGCCGCCCCCGCGCCCACCCCGGCAGAGCCCTCGCCGAACCCCACGATCCGCTCGACCCGGGTGCCCAGCCCCGAAGAGATGACTCGCCAGCTCGAGCGGATTCGCAAGCTGCCAGCAGGAGAGATGGCCGAGGCGATGGATGAGTTTCGCAAGAAGTTTCCTTCCGCCGAGGCGCTGCGCACCCAGCCCGACACCGACACCCAGCGGATCAGCGACGAGGAAAAGCTGATCAAGCTCTCCGACGCCGAGCAGGTGAAGTACTTCGCGCGCGCCGCCTTCAACAACATCATCTCTGGCGACGCGCGCAGCCTGGTGCTCGGCTCGGGCTACCCGTTTCAGCTCGAGGATCGCCGACTCGAGATGCCCGACGAGCTCCATAAGGAGTGGCTGAAGAACCTGCGGTCGAAGCGAACCGACCTGCTCACGCTCTACGACATCGAGGTGCTCACCCCCGCCGAGATGGAAAAGAAGTACGGGCGCCCACCGGCTCGGCTCAAGGGGATGCCGTGGAACAACCCGCGCACCCTGATCGCCGTCGGCAACCTCTCGGGCCACGCAGCGATCGCGGTGTTCCATGGCTCCGCCAGCGGCAACTGGCAGATGGTCGGCTACCACGACTGACCGTCAGGTCAGGTCAGCATCGCAGCGAACTCCCGCAGCCGCTGCAGCCCCTTCTCGATCGTCGGCCGCGCGGTGGCGAAGGAGAAGCGCAGGTAGCCCTCGGCGCCAAACGGTTCGCCCGGCACCGCGGCGAGCTTGAAGTCCTCGAGCAGCAGCTCTGACAGGTGCACCGAGCCGTTCACCGGCTGGCCCTTGTAGCGCTTGCCGATCAGCTGTTCGACGTTGGGGAAGACGTAGAAGGCGCCCTCGGGCGAGCGGCAGGAGATCCCCGGGATCTTGTTGAGGCCGGCGACGATCAGATCGCGCCGCGCCTGGAACTCGACCCGCATCTTCTCGATCGGCTCCATCGTGCCGGAGAGCGCGGCGACGCCCATCTTCTGGACGATCGAGGTCGCGTTCGACGTCGACTGGTCCTGGATCATCTGCATCGCGGCGATCAGCTCTTTGGGGCCGGCGGTGTAGCCCAGGCGCAGGCCAGTCATCGAGAACGCCTTGGAGAAGCCGTTGACGGTGACCACCCGCGGCGCCAGCTCCGGGGCGACGTTGGCGAGGTTCTCGAACGGCGCCGAGGTGTAGAGCAGCTTCTCGTAGATGTCGTCGCTCACCACCAGGCAGTCGTGGCCGGCGAGCACCTCGGCGACCTGGGCCAGCGCCTTGTGGTCGAGCACGGCGCCGGTGGGGTTGGAGGGTGAGTTGATCACCACCGCCCGGGTCTTCGAGGTCAACGCCTTGCGCAGCTCGGCGGGGTTGGGGGCGTAGCCGTCCGAGGCCGACGTCTCGACGATCACCGGCTCGCCATCGGCCAGCCGCACCATGTCCGGGTAGCTGACCCAGTACGGCGAGAAAATCACCACCTCGTCGCCGGGCGACAGCAGCGCCTGGAAGAGGTTGTACAGCGAGTGCTTCGCGCCGCAGCTGACGAGGATCTGCTCCGGGGTGTAGTCGAGGCGGTTGTCCTTCTTCAGCTTGCTCGAGATCGCGGCCTTGAGCTCGGGGATGCCGCCGGTGGCGGTGTACTTGGTGAAGCCCGCATCGAGCGCCGCCTTCCCCGCGTCCTTGATGTGAATCGGGGTGTCGAAGTCCGGCTCGCCGGCGGCGAAGCTGACGACGTCTTCTCCCCTGGCGGCGAGCGCCTTCGCCTTCGCGTTGAGCGACAGCGTGGGGGACGGCTTGATCGCCTTCAGGCGCCTGGCGAGCTGCATCTTGGGTGACTCCGGGATTTATGGTTTGGCGAACTTCGCTTGAAGGCTCTTGAGGACGTTGTCCGGTACCAGCCCGCTGACGTCACCGTGAAACGAGGCGACCTCGCGGACCAGCTGCGACGAGATGTAGAAGTAGTTCTCGCTGGTCATCATGAAGATCGTCTCGATCTTCGGGTCGAGCTTGCGGTTCATGTTCGCCAGCTGGAACTCGAACTCGAAGTCGCTGACCGCCCGCAGGCCGCGGAGGATCACGTTCACCCCGCGGGCCTTGGCGTAGGCGACGAGCAGCCCGTGGAAGTCGGCGACCTCGACCCGGGGATCGGGCACCGCCTGTTTGATCAGCGCCTGGCGTTCTTCGACGGTGAAGAGGGCCTTCTTGTTCGGGTTGGTGGCGATCGCGACGATCACCTTGTCGAACATCGTCAGCCCCCGCTGAATCAGCGAGAGGTGGCCATTGGTCAGCGGATCGAAGGAGCCGGGGTAGAGGGCGACGCGCATGGGAGCGGCGTGGGATCTGGTCTGACCCGGGGCACTAGGTCAACACGTAGATCGTGACCACCGTCTCGCCGAAGACGCGGCGATCGGCCTGGGTGAACAGCCCGCTCGCGGCCGGAGCGTCCTCGTGCTTGCCGTGCTCGATCACCAGCCGGCCCCCCGGCTGCAACAGCGGGTGGGCGGTGAGCTGATCCAGCAGGCCCTGCAGCGCCGTCTGGGCGTACGGGGGGTCGGCGAAGATCAGCTCGAAGCGATCGCCGCGGGCGTGGAGCCGCGCGATGCCCTTCTCCACCGTCGCCGGGAGCAGCTCGATCTGCGGGGTGAAGCCGAGCGCCGCCGCGTTCTCGGCCGCCAGCGTCTGCGCCTCCTTGCCGGAGTCGACCAGCACCGCCTTCGCCGCGCCGCGGGAGAGCGCCTCGAGCGCGAGCGCGCCGGTGCCGGCGTAGAGGTCGAGCACGGTCAGGCCTTCGCACCACTGGCCGAGCACGTTGAAGACCGACTCCCGCACCCGATCGGCGGTGGGGCGAATCACATCGGCGCTCTTCGGCGCCTTCAACGTCCGCCCGCGCGCGCTGCCCGCAACGATCCGCATCGTTTCCACGCATACCTGATCTGCCCTGAGTCAGCGCGCAATCCGCACACCCACCCACTTGCCCCTGCATATCTGGTCGCCGGGAGCCCCACTCTCGGCTACTTTTCGGACACTTCGTCTCGGGGGTGTCCTGACCCTGGGCGGCCCACGCATTGGAGACCGGATGGATTTCGATCGTTACCAGAACCTGCACACCATCATCATGCTCCGGGACATCCTGCGGAAGTGGTGGCGCTCGGAGCTGACTTTCGCGACCCGCGACGGGGTGGTGCTGGAGTGGACCAAGGGTCAGATCGCGCCGCCGCCCAACGACTTCTGCCGGCTGTCTCTGTTCTCCAAAGAAGGCTTTCACCGCTGCACCAGCTCGGTGCGGGTGCTCCACGACAAGTTCAAGACCAGCCGGAAGCTGCGGCGCAGCCAGTTCCACGACTGCCACCTCGGCTTCAACATCGTCGGCGC
>JAYVRT010000911.1:0-12555 GCA_043776025.1 Archangiaceae bacterium
CCTTGCCGAACACGCCCGCCTTGCCCTGCTTCGCCATCCCCACCGCGGCGAAGATTGGGTTGGGGTGGGTCCACATGAAGCCGAGCGTGCCGCCCTTGCGGAAGCCGAACTTGTCGTCCGGCATCAGGTAGAAGTCTTGGACGCTGCGGTTGACGAAGGGCGCGGGATCATCGAGCCAGGGCCAGCGCTGCTTGTTCTTGCCCACCCGGAAGGTGGCCCGCGACTCGCCGAAGCTCGAGAAGACCAGGTTCTTGCCCACCAGCCCGTTGTCGTTGGCCAGGCCGTTGGGGAAGCGCGACGACTTCGAGTTGAGCAGCAGCCGCGCGCTCTCCACCGCGGTGCAGCTGACGACGATGATCTTCGCCGGCTGCTCCTGGGTGACGCCGTCCTTGTCGAGGTAGAGCACCGACTTGGCGTTGCCCCTGGCGTCGACGGTGATCTCCGTGGCCATCGAGTGCGGCCGCACCTCGACCTTGCCGGTGGCGATCGCCGGGGGAATCAACGACGCGTTGGTCGAGGCCTTGGCGCCGTGCTCGCAGCCGTAGCTGCCACACAGGGTGCAGTAGCTGCAGGGCGAACGGCCGCGGTACTCGCGGGAGAGGATCCCGCGGGCGGTCGGCAGCGAGTGCCAGCCGAGCGTCTTGATCACCCGGTCGAGCTCCTTTCCAATCGGGTGCGTCTCCAGCGGCGGCAGGGGGTAGTTGCCCTTGCGCGGCTCGAGGAAGGGGTGGGGCACCGCGTTGCCGGAGACGCCCAGCTCCTCCTCCGCGAGGTCGTAGTAGGGCGCGAGGTCGGCGTAGGTGATCGGCCAGTCGGTGAGCGTCGTGCCGGGGACCTTGCCCAGCTCGCTGGCGAGGCGGAAGTCCACCGGCTTGAGCCGGTAGAAGTAGCCCGACATGTGCACCGTGCCGCCGCCGACGCAGTTGGCGGTCCACGCTTCGTTGGTGCGGCCAAACGGCGCCGAGGTCCCGCTGCGCAGCAGGTGGGGCTCGTCCCACGGCAGGGGCATGAAGAAGTTGCGCCGCGAGTTGAGGATCTCGTCGTGGACGAAGTCCTTCGGCTGGTAGTGGGCGCCCTTCTCGAGCACCACCACCTTGAAGCCGGCGCGGCCCAGCTCCAGCGCCATTGGGGCGCCGCCGGCCCCACTGCCGACGATGCAGACGTCGACCGAGTCGAGGGCGGCCATCAGCAGCCCTTCCCGCCGCCGCACTTGAGCGTGTGCAGGTGCTTGGTGCCGTCGTAGCCAGGCATCGGCTCGGCCGCGACCGAGCCGACCATCTTGAAGCCGACCAGGTCCCACCCGACGCGGTTGTGGTTGCCGCCGTAGCTGGGGTCACCGAGGAAGCCCTCGAGGCTGAGCACCACCAACAGCTCGTACCACTTCGCCTCCCCGCTTTTTTCCGGGCTGTCCTTGAAGATGCCCAGCAGCTCGTCCTGCTGCGCCGGGGTCGCCTCGGCGAAGCCCTTCTGGAACATCCGGTTGCTGCGGCGGTCGAGCGCGGCGAGGCCGGGGACGAAGTCTCCCTTCATCTTCTGCAGCTCGGCCGTCTGGAGCATCTTGTCAATGTAGTCCGGCACGTGGGCGTCGAGCGCGCCCGGGTCTTCGTCCTTGGGGAGGATCCGCTCCGAGGCCGCGGAGACGATCGCGAACTCGTCGTCGGTGAAGGTCAGATGCGAAGACGTCAGCGCCTGGTGCGGCTTCTTCTTCGCCGCCACGGCCTGCCCGGCGTCGATGGGGGTGTCGTCCTTACAACCACCCAGCAGCACCACGCCGCCGCCGAGGAACGTGAGGTGTTGGACGAAGACCCGGCGTGTCTGGCTCATGGGAGGTGCAGCATTCTTGGGACGCGCGAGGAGTTCAAGGCGCGTGTAGACTCTTGCGCCGACAACTGAAGGGCCGCCTCTCCCGGGGAACAACGTGAAAACGCGACTGATGGTGCTGTTGGGGCTGTGTGCCTTGCTGACGAGGTGCTCTTCGATTCCCCCTGTCAACGACGGGGGCTTCAACGACGGCGGCGGCGGCTCGGGCGGCGGCAGCGGGCTGACCAAGTTCCAGACCTTCGATCTCGACACGAAGACCGAGCGGGTCGGCTACCTCGCGATGGCAGTGGACCCGGTGGCGGAGAAGGTCGGCGTCGCCTACCTGGTGCAGACCGACGCGTTCGGAATCGGCCCCGACTCGGGCACCGCGGTCGACGGCGGGCTGACCGCCAACTGGGACGTGCGCTACGTCGAGTGGAAACAAGGCGTCGCCAGCGCCCCCCAGGTGATTCGCACGGTGCAGCGCACCATCGGCGTCACCGTCGCCTTCCAGCCCAACGGCGAGCCCGCGGTCAGCTACCTTGGCGGCGGCGCGGACATGTCGGCCTACTGGTTCCAGTCGGACGCGGTGGTGAACTTCCGCACCGGCGGAACGACGTGGACCGAGGACATCGCGATCCGCACCAGCGACGCGGCGGCCTGCCCGGCGACGCCCCCGGCTCCGACGGAGATCGGCTTCCTCGTCGGCGTCTGGCCCTCGCTGGTATTCGACGGCCCCAAGGCCCTGCTCGCCTGGCGCGACAACCACAACGGCCAGTTTCCTCAGCAGGACTGGGCGGCGAGCGACGTCAAGCTGTCGGAAGGCACCGCCGGCAGTTGGATGAACTCCTGCGTCGCGTTCTGCGGCAACAACAAGAAAGCGTACGGCGGGCGGATCAACCTCATCATGGGCGGCGGTCGCCCGGCGATGGTCTACGACCAGGCGCTCGGCGGCGCCGACACCCCCGGAGAGAACATCATCTTCCAGCGGCGCAACCCCGACGGCAGCTGGACCCAGCCGAACGTGCTGCTCACCATCGGCAACACCCAGTCGGGTGGGTCGATCGCCTGGGACAAGCAGGAAGGCTTCGGGGTGGCGGCGATCGAGCACAGCAACGACACGCTCCAGTACGTCAACAACCAGAAGTTCCCCGACGGCGGGCCGGACGAGACGAAGTGGAACACCTCGACCACCATCTTCGGCTCCGGCTCGGGTGGCTGGTACCCGTCGCTGGCGATGGATCCGATTTACCACGAGCCGGCGGTCGCCTTTTACATCTGCAGCAAGCGCGCAGGCGTCGCCGAGGGCACCTGCAACCCCGCCGAGGACGAGCTGAAGGTGATTCAGCGGATCTCCGGCACCTGGCGGGAAGAGTTGGTCGACTCCGCCGGCGGTGTCCAGCCCAAGCTCGGCTTCTTCGCCAGCGGCAAGCGCGTCGTCGCCTACCGGCTGCCCAGGAGCGGCAACGTCCGGCTCGCGGTGGAGCACTGAGCGGCGATGCGCGCCCCCTTCGTCGCCCTGGTGCTGTTGGTCCTCGCCGGCTGCGGCGCTGACAACCAGCTGGGCGGGAGCGTCGGCGACCTCTTTCCGCTGACCATCAGCCGGGTCGAGGTCTACCGCAACGAGCAGGCGATGCAGATCACCTACTACGCGAACCGGGCCACCTTCCTCGACGTGGTGGTGCGGATCGCCGTCTCGCTCGACGGCCTCACCGTCAAGAACGGGATGACGATCAAGCTCCAGGGCGAGGGCGAGCCGGGCCACCAACGCACCTCGGTGGCGCACGCGCCGGGCGGGGAGCCGGTGCGCACCTTCCCCAACGTGAAGCTGGGTGACTTGAAGCTCGACGAGCTCGGGGCCGGCCTGCCCGACGGCGGCGGCACCCCGAGCAAGGGCAACTTCTCGATGCTCTTCGACAGCGTCGGCGGCGACCTCGGCCAGGGGCGGACCTTGACCGGGAACTTCTCGGCGCCGCAGACGATCGACGCCGGCTACGGCCTGCCGTAGCACCGGCGGCTCTGGCGCGTGCTGACGCACTGCGGCCGACGGCAACATCGTCACCGCCAGCGAGCCCCGAGAGGCCCGGGCCTTCGCGAAGGAAGTAGTTCAGCTGCTGGCCGACGCGGAAGCGGCGGGAGCCTCCGCTCCCAGCCACCCTTGAAGGCCGAGTGTCCGGCGCGCAACCCATGCGCGCAAAGAGCGACTCCTCGCAACGGTTGCATCCCGTTCGACGCGCATACGGCGCAGCGGGGTGGAACAAGGCTTGCTGCACACCTTGCGTACCTTCACCCCGAGGGACCCGATGGACCCGTCAACCCCGCAGCCCAATCGCCCCGCCGCGCCTGCTCGCATCCTCGTGGTGGACGACGAGCAGAACTCCCGTGAAGCGCTGGTCAGCTTGCTCAAGGACGAAGGCTTCGAGGTCGCCGAGGCTCCCGACGGCGAAGAAGGGCTGGTCGTGCTCAGGGAGTTCATCCCCGACGCGGTGCTCAGCGATGTCCGGATGCCGCGGATGGACGGCATCTCCCTGCTGCGCAAGGCCCGAGAGGAAGGCAGCGCCGCGATCTTCGTGATGATGACCGCCTTCGCGAGCATCGAGGCCGCCGTCGACGCGATCCGCGCTGGCGCCGAGAGCTACCTGGTCAAGCCGCTCGACGTGAGCGCGGTGTTGATGGCGCTGGAGAAGGCGCTGGAGAAGAGCCGGATGCGCACCGAGACGCGGCTGCTGCGCGATCGGTTGCGGGAAAAGTACCAGTTCGCGAACATCATCGGCGAGAGCCCCGAGCTGCAGGCGGTGTTCGACGTCGTCAAGCGCGCCGCTCCGACCCGGGCCACCGTGCTGGTGCTGGGAGAGTCGGGCACCGGAAAAGAGCTGATCGCCCAGGCGATTCACGAGGAATCGACCCGCCGCGACAAGCACTTCGTCAAGGTCAATTGCGCCGCGCTCTCCGAGAGCCTGCTGGAGAGCGAGCTGTTCGGCCACGAGAAGGGCAGCTTCACCGGCGCGAGCGCCCGGCGTGAAGGGCGCTTCGAGCTCGCCGACGGAGGCACGCTCTTCCTCGACGAGATCGGTGACATCACCCCCGCGCTTCAGGTGAAGCTGCTGCGCGCGCTGCAGCAGCAGGAGTTCGAGCGCGTTGGCGGGACCACCACGCTCAAGGTCGACGTGCGCGTCGTCGCCGCGACCAACAAGGACCTCGAAGCCGAGGTGCGCGCCGGCCACTTCAGGGAGGACCTCTTCTACCGCCTCAACGTCGTCTCGGTGACGCTGCCCGCGCTGCGCCGGCGCAAGGCGGACATCCCCTCGCTGGCCGCGTTCTTCATCGAGAAGTACTCGGTGGCGCACGGGAAAAAGATTTCCGGGCTGGCGCCGGGCACGCTCAACGCGCTGCTGGCCCACGACTGGCCGGGCAACGTCCGCGAACTGGGCAACGTCATCGAGCGGGCGGTGGTGCTCGCCCGCGGCGAGTACCTCACCTCCGATGATCTGCCCTCGACGATGCGTGGCCCGCGGCCCCAGGTCCGCGCGGACGGGCTGATCCCCGGCGCGACGCTCTACGAGATCGAACGGGAGGCGATCCTGCGCACCCTCGAGCTCGTCGACGGGTCGACCTCGCGGGCGGCGGAGATGCTCCGGATCAGCGTCCGGAAGATCCAATACCGGCTCAAGGAGTACGCCGAAGCCGCCCAGCACCCGCCCTCGTCGAGCGCGCCCCGCAATGGCCACTCGCCCGAAGCCGGCCGAACGTCGGCGTCCGCTCCTGGGTCCTGACTTCCCGGTTGCCCTTCGCGGAGGTTTTCTTGCGCCCCCCGCAAAGGCTGCGGCCCGGGCTTCTCGTCCGCCCCGATCGAATGGAAGTCCCTCGCAACGCGTGAGCGAGCTCCCGACGGCCCGGGCGGAGAAGTTGGCACGCTGGCTGCGAAGGGACTGCCGGTGACCCATGTTTCAATTCGTTGACAGCCACGGGCTCCGACCGCCGGCCATCGGCCGAGCGACGAAGTTCGCCACGGTCCTGGCTCAGCCCCGGATTCTCCTCGTCGAAGACAAGCCCGAGCTGGTCTCGATGCTGACCGGAGTTCTCAGCGAGCACGGCTACGAGGTTCGCACCGCCGCGACGATCAAGGACGCGCTCCGCGCCGCCGCCGACTGGGTCGAACTGGCGGTGGTGGACGTCGGCGTCGCCACGGGCCAGGGCACCGAGCTGGCGGTGCGGCTGAAGGAACAGTCGCCCGATTGCGAGGTGGTGCTGCTCACCGGGCTGGCCTCGGTGGAGTCGGCGGCCGCCGCGGTGCGGGCCCGCGCCTGGGCGTACCTGGTCAAGCCCTGCCCGGTCCCCGAGCTGTTTCAGACCTTCGACGCCGCGCTCCGCTCGGCCCGGTCGCAGGCCGACCAGCGCTCGCTGGGCCGCGACGCCCAGCTGGCCGAACGTCTCGCGGGTCTGGCGACGCTGACCGCGGGCCTGTCGCACGAGATCCGCAACCCGCTCAACAACGCCTCGCTCCAGCTCGCGGTGCTGGAGCGGATGGTGCAGAAGCTCGGCGAGCCGGCGCTGCTCCGGCCGCTGAACCGGGTGCGGGAAGAGATCCATCGGCTCGACGACCTGGTCGAGGACTTCCTCCAGTTCGCGCGGCCGGCGCGGTTCAGCCCGCGCCCGGTGCCGCTGCGCGAGCTGATCGAGAAGGTGATCTCTTCGCTCACCCCCGAGGCAAGGCAGCGGGGCCTCCAGCTGTCGCACAGCTGCCCCGCGCCGTCGGTGGCCCGGGGCGACGAGCACCAGCTGCACACCGCGCTGAAGCACCTGTGCGTCAACGCGCTCGACGCCACGCCGCGGGGCGGCTCGGTGAGCGTCAGCTGCGCCGGCCTCGAGCAGCAGTGCATCGTCCACGTCGACGACTCGGGGCCGGGGATCCCCGAGGAGGTGGGCTGGCGAATCTTCGAGCCGTTCTTCACCACCAAGGCCGATCGCAGCGGACTGGGGCTGCCGATCAGCAACGCGATCATCACCCACCACGGAGGGGGGCTGACCTTCGGCCCCTCACCCCTGGGCGGGACGCGGTTCTCGATGAGCCTCCCGCGGGCCTGACCAGAAGCTAACCCCATCAACTCAGGCGATTTGTGGGGTTAGTTGAACTGGACCTTGATCGTCAGCGCCAGCATCTTGCCCTCGGTGCCGCCGATCTCGTGGCGGTAGGCGAGGTCGACGCCGCTGCCTTCGTTGAAGTACCCGATGCCGAAGCCCAGGTGCTGGGTGCCGCTCACCTGGTCGTTGGAGTAGCCGACCCGCACCGGGAAGCTGTTGGCGATCAGCCACTCCATCCCCCCGGCGAAGACGAAGCGGGGCTTGGCCTGGTTGAAGTCGGCGCGCAGCTCGACGGTGGGAGTGAACTGGCCGCCGAGCAGGCTCGACGCGGCGAAGGAGAAGTAGCGGGGCACGTCGGTGTTCCAGACCCCAATGATGTTCTGCGCCGAGAAGCTCAAGGTCAGCTCTTCGAACGGCGCGAAGATGACCCCGGCGTTCATCGTCACCGAGTTCGCCTCGTTGTAGCCGGTGATCAGCTGGTGCTTCACCGCCACCCCGAGGTGGAGGAACCCGACCGGGGAGTAGGCCGAGGCCACGGTGGTCATGAACACCGTGCGGCGGGTGCCGGCGGCGTCGTTGCCCAGCGAGACCATCTGGTACGACGCGCCCCCGGCCACCTCGCTGCTGATGCTGTCGGCCACCGAGACCCCGCCGTAGCCCCAGGTGTTCTTGAAGTCGTAGGCGCCCGACAGCTCGACCTGGTAGCGCTTGAAGAGCGTGAGCGCCGCGGGGTTCCCGTTGATCGTCTCCGCGCCGTAGCCGAGGCTGCGGTACGCGCCGGCCATCGCGTAGTTGCGCGCGGCCATCACGTCCTCCAGGTTCGGAGGCTTGGCGTTGGTGGTGGTCTGCGCGAGCGCGGTGGCGCACAGCAGACTCAAGGGCAGGGCGAGCTTCATCTGTCGGTGAACCGATGGCTTACTACGCCCGCCGATGGTTGACGAAAATCCGGATATGTTCCGCGCCCAATGAGCCAGCTACCGCTGACGAAGGTCGTTATTCCCGCCGCCGGGCTCGGCACCCGCTTCCTCCCCGCGACGAAGGCGATCCCCAAGGAGATGCTGCCGATCGTCGACAAGCCGACGCTCCAGTACATCGTCGAGGAGGCGGTGGCCGCCGGGGTGAAGGACGTGATCCTCATCAACGGCCGGGGCAAGAGCGCGATCGACGATCACTTCGACGTCGCCTTCGAGCTGGAGACGACGCTGGGCGAGCGGAAGAAGACCGCCGACGTCGAGCTGCTGAGAAAGATCTCCAGCATGGTGAACCTCGCCTCGGTGCGGCAGAAGCACCCGCTGGGGTTGGGGCACGCGGTGCTCTGCGCCAAGAGCCTGGTCGGCAACGAGCCGTTCGGGGTGATGCTCGGCGACGACATGATCGACTCCGAGGTGCCGGGAATCCTCCAGCTGTGGCGCGCGTACCAGCAGCACCAGCAGGGAGTGATCGCACTGATGGAGGTCCACCCCTCGCAGACCCACCTCTACGGGATCGCCGCCGGGCAGATGCTCGACGACCGGACGATGAAGATCACCCAGATCGTCGAGAAGCCGAAGAGCAACCCGCCGAGCAACATGGCGGTCATCGGCCGCTACGTGCTCCCGCCGACCATCTTCGGGATGCTGGAGAAGACCGAGCGCGGCGTCGGGGGAGAGATCCAGCTCACCGATGCGCTCGCGGTGCTGCAGCAGAAGCAGGGCCTGATCGGCTACCGCTTCGACGGCATCCGCCACGACGCCGGCGACAAGGTCGGCTACCTGGTGGCGAACATCGCCTTCGCGCTCAAGCGCCCCGAGCTCAAGCCCGGGCTGATGGAGTACCTGCGCACCGTCGTCGCCGCCGAGGGCAAGTCGAAGTGATCCCCGGGGTGAAGCTCTGGGCGCTGGCGTTGGCGCTGGGCTACGTGCTGCCCAGCTACGGCATCCTCAAGCGGATGGCGGAGAACCGCGACGAGCAGGCGCTCACCGGCATCAAGGTCGAGGGCGCGGCGGTGGTCAGCCCCGGCGGCGCGCGCGAGGTCGCGAACCTGCTCGGGGTGGAATGGACCAGCGGCGAGCTGGCGCTCAACTTCACGGCGATGATCCGCTTCCCCGGCCGCTGCCGCCTCGAGCTGTCGTCGGGCCAGAGCACCAAGGTGCTGGCGGCGGTGTCGAGCAACGGCAAGCGGCGCAGCGAGGGCGGCGAGCTGCCCGCGCTCACCTCCGCGGTCGATCAGCTGTGCGCGGTGCTCGCGCTGCGCGGCGGAGGAGACGGCGAGTCGAGGGCCGCGGTCGAGCGGCACCTGGGCACGCTCAAGGTCAACCGGGCCGTCACCTCGCTCGCCCGCTTCCGCGGCACGGTTACCTACGTGGTGGGAGACCCGGGGGCCGACGCTCCCCAGCTGTGGATCTACAAGGACCACTTCGCCCCCGCCCGGCTGCGCTACACCGACGAAAAGCAGAACAAGTGGGACGTACAGTTCTTTGACTATTCCTCGGCCGCCAGCGGCGAGGCGTTTCCCCGGCTGTTGCTGATCCAGAAGGGCGCCGACCCGGTGCTCCGGCTGACCTCGCTGAAGAGCGACCTCAAGGCCAGGCTCGACGACGCCGTATTCTAGCCCCTGAATAAGGTGCAGCCAGACCCCGGCCCGCCTGCTCCTTCCCTTCGAGGGATGACGCGTGGAAGTTGAACCAGACGCCCTGCTGGTCGCTGCCGCCCTGCGGCGCGACGAGGCGGCGTGCGGGCGACTCTTCCGGCGGCACGCCCCTCGGGTGATGCGGGTGCTGCGCATTGGGTTTCACCTCAACGCCGCCGAGGCGGAGGACGTGATGCAAGAGAGCTTCATCCGCGCCTTCAAGAGCCTCGACCAGCTGCGCGACCCCGAGCGCTTCGGCCTGTGGGTGCAGGTGATCGCCCGCCGCGAGGCGCTGGCGAGCGTCACCAGCCGCGCCCACCGCCAGCAGACCGACGTCGCCGCGGCGGCCGAAGCCTCGAAGATCGTCGAGCAGGCGCCGCCCGAAGCGCCGGCCCTCGGCGTGGTGCGCGCGCTGCTGGCCGAGCTCGAGGACGGCCCCGAGCGTCGCATCGTCCACCGCTTCTACATCGACGGCGACTGCACGGTGCAGCAGCTCGCCGATGAGCTCGGGCTGGCCAAGGGCACCATCACTTCCCGTCTCACCCGCTTCCGCGCCCGCATCAAGCGCCGGCTCGCGGCGCTGTTGTCCGCGGTTGATGCCGAGCCGTCGAAGGGTGACGCATGACGCACTTGAACGCCGAGCTGTGGGGCAGGTTGCGCCAGGGTTCCCTCGAGCCAGGCGAGCGCGCGGGCGTGCTTCGCCACCTGACCGAGGGCTGTGAGGACTGCGACGACGTCGTCGCGTCGCTCGACTCGCCCGAGCTCGACTGCGCGATCGACGCGGCGCTCAGCACGCTCGCGCCCGCGCCGGCCGAGGCGGGTCCTGTGTACCACTCGGTGGAGCGGCGGGTGCTGACCGCGGTCTTTCCGAAGCGGCGGCGGCTGCGAACCGCGCTGCCGGTGGCGTTCGCAGCGGCGGCTGCCGCGGTGCTGGTGGCGGTGGTCAACCCCTGGGCCACCCGCCCAGGCGAGCAGCGGCTCAAGGGCGAGGCGCTCGGCACCCCGGCGCTGACCGCGGTGGTGTCGGTGAAGAAGGGCGCCGCGCTCGAGCCGCTGGCCGGCCCGCGCACCTACCCCACCTCCGCTGAGCTCTACTTCACCTACGATCTCCCACAAGACGCCCACGTCTACCTGGGGCGCATCGGAATTGATGGAATGGTCGAGCCCTTCTATCCTCCGCTGGGCCAGAGCGATGCCGTCGAGCCGGCCGGGCTCCACTCGCTGACCGTCGGAGGCACCGTGCACGCATATTCGCTGGAAGGCCTGCGCGGTAAGCAGCGCTTCGTGCTCTTGAGCTCGCCGGTGGCGCTGTCCGGCCCCGCGCTGCAGCAGGCCCTCAAAGAGGCGTCGGCGCAGTCCGCCAGCCTCGAAGTCGAGGTCGAAGGGTGGTGAGTCGTCCCGCGCGGTGCGGGGTGCTGGGCGCGCTGTTGCTGTGCGCCTGCGCCACCTGGCGCGAGAAGGGCGGCCTCGTCGCCCACCCCGAGCTCTCCGAGACGAAGCTCGCCCGGCTGTCGGGCAAGCGCCTGGCGGTGTTGATCGGCGTCGACCAGCCGCAAGACGAGGCGTGGCCGAAGCTGCAGTTCGCCGCCAGCGACGCCAGCGCCCTGGCGAAGGTGCTCCAGAGCCAGGGCCGCTTCGACGCCGAGCTGCTCACCACCGTGAACGCCACCACCCGCGCGAGCGTGCTCGAGGCGCTCGAGCGGCTGCGGCAGAAGAACCGGAATCCGGAGGACGTCGTCGTCGTCTACTTCTCGGGCCATGGGACGCTGGCGCGAAAGCCGGGCGGCTCGCTCGACCGCTACCTCGTCACCTCCGACGCGACCCGCACCACCGCGGCGGACACCGCGCTCAGCGTCGACGAGCTCAACCGCGCCTTCGAGGCGTTGCCCTCGCGGCGCAAGGTGTTGATCCTCGCCTCGTGCCACTCCGGCAGCGGCAAGTCGCGCCTGCCCGAGGAAGTGGAGCAGGAACTCAAAGGGCTCAAGGGCGAGACCCCGCGCCCGCTCTCCGAGGTCAGCCGCGGCATCACCACCCTCTCCGCCGCGGCGTGGGGCCAGCCGGCGCGCGAGGACGATGCGCTCAAGCACGACATCTACACCCACTTCTTCCTCGAGGCGCTGGTGCAGCGCAAAGACCGCAACCACGACGGAGCGGTGAGCGCCGAAGAGGCCCACGACTACGCCCGGATTCGCACCTACTACTTCAC
The DNA here is from genome assembly GCA_043776025.1 of Archangiaceae bacterium. Classification (GTDB taxonomy): domain Bacteria; phylum Myxococcota; class Myxococcia; order Myxococcales; family Myxococcaceae; genus JAYVRT01. Next base: position 11,697 of record JAYVRT010000911.1, read on the forward strand.
CGGCGGTCGGCAGACCCCGACCGCGGAGTCGGCGGTCGTCGGCGTCGATCCCATCGTCCTCGTCGGTGAGCCGTCGGACCTCGGCCTGCCGGAGATCGGCAGCTACGACGAGAGCTGGGACGGCGCCGAGGTGAAGGTCGACGGCCAGCGCGTCGGCGCGCTGCCCGGCTCGATGGCGGTCGCCGCCGGCAGCCACCATCTGCAGGTGGTCAAGGGCGACGTCTCGCTGGCTGACTCCAGGGTCGAGCTCTCGGCGGGAGACCGCCTCGACATCAGCACCCTGGGCCGGGTCGCGCCGGCGTGGCTGTCGGTCGAGGCCCGCGGCGGCTACCAGTTCCTCCTCACCCCGCAGCTGCGGGCGCAGATCGGCGGCTCGATGCCGCTGGTGTCCGTCGGCGTCTGGTTTCCCCGAGTGCTGCTCAAGCGCATCGACCTCGGCGTCGACCTCTCTTTCGGGCGGATCGCCACCGACATCTACCCCGACCGGGTGCCGGTGCCGGTGACGCTGACCCTCACTGAGGTGGGGGTGCTCGCCGAGCTGCCCTTCACCTGGGGCCGGTTCACGCTGGGCGTCGGGCCCCGGCTGTCGGTCGCCTGGTTCGCGCGCAGCTACCGGCTCGCCGGCGCCGCGGGCACCGACTCGGCGTTCCTCACCGTGCCTGGCCTCGCGCTCGATGGGCGCTTCGTGATCGGACGCGGCTTCACCGCGCTGCTCGGGGGCCGGGTCAGCTACTCGGCGATGATGGTCGACGGGGCGACCACCCACCTCGGATCAGCGTCACTGTGGGCAGGGGTGGGGTACCGCTTCGAATGAAAGGTGCAGCCGAAAAGACGCGCCCCCGGCTCTTCCACACAGTGC
>JAYVRT010000912.1:0-3600 GCA_043776025.1 Archangiaceae bacterium
GTTGCTGCGCTGGCTCGGAGTTTGTCCTCTCTGCCGAAGGCTCTTCAGCCCATCGACGCCACCCCGCGGACCGTCGCGCATGTGATCAAGTAGTACTAGAGGCCCTGGACGATCCGGAACTCGACCTTCACCGGGTCGTTGCTCGTGGCCGCCTTCACCTGGCCGCAGAGCGTGCCCTTGAAGGTGACGCTGCCGGCCGAATAGCTCCAGCCGTTGGGGTCGTTGGCCGGGACGATCGCCCCGTTGACGATCACCGAGAGGAACCGGGGATCCGACGGCGTCGAAGAGAGCGCGTAGACGCAGGGGTCGCCGTTGATCAGCAGGTCACTGATCTGCTTCAGCGTCGCCGCGAGCTCGGTCGCGCTCGTCGCCTGGTAGTACTGCTTGTTGCAGACCTTCGTTCCGGTGTTGCAGGTGTTGCCGGTGCCACACTCGGCGTCAGTCAGCTTCGGGCAAACGCGGGCAAACTGGCCAGCCTCGGCCATCGCGTTGAGGGTGTCCGGGCCGTCGCCGCTCACGGTGTCAGCGCCGAAGCCGATCACGATCGTCTTGATGCCCTTCTTCGCAAGCTCGACGATCGCGTTGGCGGAGTTGTCCTTGTCGAGGCAGCCCTGGATGCAGAAGCTCGAGGCGGTGCAGGCGGCGAGGGTGCAGCGGCACGCGCCTCCCACCGGGGTCCCGTTGGAGCAGGTGTTGGGGTTCGACGCGTTGCAGTTGGGCAACCCGTCAGTGAGCAGCAGCACGAACTGCTGGCGCTTGTCGGGGTTGGTGATGAGCGGTGCGTAGGTCCCGAGGAACCGCAGCGAGTCGGCCGTGGGCGTGCCGCCGCCGGGCACCAGCGACTGAATCTGGGTGTTGACGGTCATCGCCGCGGCGTTGAGGTCCGCATCGACGTCGGTCTTGTTCGGAGCCAGCTGCACCAACACGTCGCCCGCCTGCGTCGCGCCACAGGCGTCCGGCGCGACCTTGGTCGGAAAGATCGCCATCCCGGTCCAGGCCACGGTGCCGTTGCCGCTGAGGAAGGTGTTCATCGCCGACCGCAGCTCGGAGATTCGGGTCGGGCACGAAGCGGGGCAGGGGCCGGTGCTGACGCCGCAGCCGGCTGGACACCCCGCGGCCGCCGAGTTGCTGGGGAAGTTCATCGAGCCCGACTTGTCGATGAGGAACATCAGGCTCGGCTTCAAGTTACGGGCGACGAGGTTCTTGCTCTCGGTCGTCTGCGCGATCGCGAGCGGAATCACCGGCTCGAAGTCGTAGGTCTGACAACCCGCCGCAACGGCTGCCACTGCGAACGCCGAAATGAGCTTGAGCTTCATGAGGTACCTCGGGAAGTTAGCCCCTTTCTACCACGGCTGCTTCAGTTGATTCCGGGGTCCACGGTGATCGGCGCCGTGACCGCGGTGACTTCCCACTTCAGGTTGTCGATCAGCACCGCCGAGTCGAGGTTCCCGTCGCCCTCGTCGAGCACGACGAACCGCAGGACGATCGTCTCGCCCGGCTTCACTGGCGCCGTCGACTTGAGCCAGCCCGTCGAGCCGCCCGCCATCTTCTGCGCCCCGGGGAAGCGACTGCCGAGCCCACAGGCGAGCATCTCCTCGTAGCCGGTCTTCGCCAGCGACGTCGTCGGCTTGGTGCAGGTGTTCGACCACGCGGGGAAGCCCGAGGCGCCGCCCGAATCGCTGACGCAGATGTCGAAGAACCCGTTGTTCACCGACACCGGCTGGTTGGTGCTGTCGAAGCTGATGTTGCAGGTGGGGCGCGCGGCACCGGCGATGCACTGCCCGGTCAGCTTGGTCGGGTCGAGCGCCGTCGACTCGAGGATCGCGAGGAAGCGATCGTTGTAGTCGGTGCAGCTCCACTCCGGGTACTCGGCGGAGAAGAAGGTGAAGTTGAAGGACACGCCCTTCGCGTTCTGCGGGACCTTCAGCGTCAGCTTCAGCTCGCTCAAGTCATTCGCCGGCGGAGTCGTGCTCGGAGCGGCGCAGCGCGGCGGCGAGTAGAGCGGGTGCGCCTGGGTCGTCCCGAAGTTCTTCCCGTCCTGCGGGTGGTAGGTCGCGTCGTCGTACTTGTCCTTCGCCGCGCCGGTGCTGAGCATGATCATCTTCGTGCCCGTGCGCGGGAGGAAGCCGTCGCCGAACTTGGCGCGGATCGAGCGCGAGCTCGGATCGCCGGCGCCAAACGCCGCCTGGGTCACGACCGGGAACGCTGTCGTCGAGCACAGCCCGATCGCCTTCGCGTAGTCGTCGGCGGTCGTCCCCGCGGTCGGATCACACAGGTCCACCGGCTCGTCGACGACGCCGTTGCAGTTGTCGTCGACCTTGTTCATCGGATCTTCGATCGCCATCGGCCCGACCAGCGGCTCGTTGTCGTTGCAGTCCTGGGGGTAGGGCGTGCCGTCGTTGTCGAAGTCGCGCCCGACGATGTGATCGTCGACGATGCCGTCGCAGTCGTCGTCCACCTGGTTCAGCGTCTCGGTCGCGCCCGGGTAGACCTTCGGATCATTGTCGTTGCAGTCGTTGGCGCAGACGGTGACGCCGTCATGATCCTTGTCGGGACAGCTTCCGTTCCCACCGCCGCCGCCCGACCCACCCGTGCCAGCGCCGCTGCCGCCACCCGTGCCGCTGCTCCCGCCGCCGGTTCCAGCTGAGCCGCCGCCACTGCCGCTCTTGCCTCCGCCGGCCCCGCCGATCTCGGAGGTCCCTGCGCCACAGCCCAGTGCGACCACCGACGTCACCAACAGCGCTGCCCGGAAGACTTCACGGCTCATGCGTCACCCTTGTGGAATCCAGCCCACTTTCAGTGATCGCACAATTGACTACAGGCTTCAAGACCCCGGGACGGCAATTCCAGTGCAAATTCAATGAGTTGAAAGTCAAACGTCCACCTGACACTGTCGCGTGACAGGAGGAAAATACCTACACATCGCTCAAGAGGTTTTAAGCGCTTGCGCCCACGTCACCTGGAGCAGCGTAAAGATCGAAAACAGGGATCTCGGGCCCGAGGAAAAGGTTGGGGAAAATCTCCGGGGCCCTGCGCGCGTCGGTTGTTCTACCCTCCGCCGCTCCTTCGACCCCATGCGCCTGACGATCCTCTCCCGCAGCTCGAGCATCCCGTCGACCCGGCGAATGGCGGAGGCCGCGCGCGAGAAGGGCCACAAGGTTCGGGTGCTCAACCCGACGAAGGTCGAGCTGCACCTCGACGGCCGCACCGCGGCGCTCTTCTACAAGCGCAAGCGCCTCAAGCCGCCCGACGTCGTCATCCCCCGCATCGCCCCCAGCGTCTCCAGCTACGGCCTCGCCGTGGTCGATCAGTTCGCGATGCGCGGCGCGGTGCTGATGAACACCGCCCGCTCGATCGGCCAGTCGCGCAACCCGATGCGGTGCCTCCAGCTGCTCGCGACCGCGGGCGTCGACATCCCCGCGACGGTGATGGCGCGCGAGGCCGGCGAGCTCAAGGCGATGGTCTCGCTCGTCGGCGGCGTGCCGGTGCTGGTGAAGCTGCTCCACGGCCAGGAGCGGCGGGGGGTGATGGTCTGCGAGACGCTCCAGTCGCTCGAGGCGGCGCTCGAGGCGGTGCTCGGTTTGGGCCACAACCTCGTCG
>JAYVRT010000913.1:0-3592 GCA_043776025.1 Archangiaceae bacterium
GAGATCGAGAGCGGCGTGGTCCTCAACGGGGCGGTGATCCTCAAGGACGCGAGCAAGATTGAAGAGACGATCGCGCAGATCGACGCGCTGTCGACGAAAGACGGCCTCGCGATCAAGGCGATCAGCTGGCAGAAGGCCGCGGGGATCCTCGGGCAGGTGATCAACTTCCTGCGCGGCCTGCTGCTGGCGTTCGTGGCGATCATCTTCCTCGTCGCGATGATCGTGATCAACAACGCGATGATGATGGCGACACTGCAGCGGACACAGGTCTTTGGGACGCTGCGGGCGATCGGCGCCCAGCGCCCGTTCGTGCTGGCGATGGTGCTGATCGAGGCGATCGTGTTGGGGCTGGTCTTCGGCACCGCGGGGATGCTGCTCGGCTCGGCGGTGGTCTCCTGGCTGGGCCACAAAGGAATCCCTGCCTTCAACGACTACGCGTATTTCTTCTTCTCCGGCCCGCGCTTGCTGCCGGTGCTCAACGTCGCCAACCTGGTGATCGCGCTGGTGCTGGTGCTGATCGCGACCACCGTCTCCACCCTGATCCCCGCGATCAACGCCATGCGGGTCTCCCCGCTCAAGGCGATGCAGACCGACGAGTGACCCCATGGCCCAACTCTTCCTCATCGCCTTCCGCAGTTTGCTTCAGCACCGCCGCCGTTCCTTCGTCCTCGGTTCGGCGATCGCGGTGGTCACCGCGCTGCTGATCGGCCTCACCGGCGTCTACACCGGGATGCGCGACACCCTGCTGCTGTCGGCGACGACGCTGATGAGCGGGCACGTCAACGTCGGTGGTTTCTACAAGGTCACCGCCGGCCAGGCCGCGCCGGTGGTCACCGGGTACAAGAAGATCATCGAGGTGGTCAAGCGCGAGGTCCCCGAGCTCGAGTACGTGACCCAGCGCGGGCGCGGCTGGGCGAAGCTGGTCAGCGACAACTCGTCGATGCAGGTCGGCATCGGCGGCATCGACATCACCCTCGAGCCAGGCTTCCTCAAGGTGATGGTGATCAAGTCCGGCAACATCGAGGACCTGAAGAAGCCGGGCTCCCTGGTGCTCTTCGAGGAACAGGCGAAGAAGCTCGAGGTGAAGGTCGGCGACCGGCTGACGATCTCCGCGCCGACGTTCAAGGGGACCAACAACACCATCGACGTCACGGTGGTGGCGATCGCCCAGAACGTGGGGATGCTCAGCAGCTGGAACATCTTCGTCAACGACAACGACTTGCGGAGCCTCTACGCGCTCAACCAGGACACCACTGGCGCGGTGCTGCTTTACCTCAAGGACCTCAAGGACGTTTCGAAGGTGCAGGCGCGGCTGCGCGAGGTCTTCGCCAAGGAGGGCTACGGCGTGATGGACCCGAACCCGGTCGCCTTCTGGATGAAGTTCGACGCGGTGAACCGCGAGGCCTGGACGGGGCAGAAGCTCGATATCACCAACTGGGAAGACGAGACCGCGTTCGTGAAGTGGTTCGTGACGCTGTTCTCGATCGCCTCGGTGGTGGTGATCTTCATCCTCGTGGTGATCATCGGAGTGGGGATGATGAACGTGATGTGGATCTCGATCCGCGAACGCACCCGCGAGATCGGCACCCTGAGGGCGATCGGGATGCAGAAGTTCCGGGTGCTGGTGATGTTCGTGATCGAGGGCTTCCTCCTCGGCCTGTCGGGCACGGTCGGCGGCGTCGGCGTCGGGCTGCTGATGTCGGTGGCGCTGACCTCGGCGAACATCAAGATGTCCACCGGCGCCCAGCTGGTGTTGATGACCGACCACCTGGTGATGACGCCGACCTTCGGTTGGTCGATCTTCGCGGTGGTCTTCATCACCGCGGTGATCACCCTGATCTCGATCATTCCCTCCTTCCTCGCCGCGCGCCTCAAGCCGGTGACCGCGATGTCGCACATCGGATGACCCTGCCCATGAAAACCACCCTCGCGCTCTGCCTCGGTCTGCTCTCGGCCACCCCCTCCTTCGCCGATCCGTCGAAGGAAGAGATGGTGAAGATGTTGGTCACCATCGACGCTCGCCAGAAGAGCAACGGCGACTTCAAGACGCTGGTGTACCTGGAGCAGAAGGAGAAGGACAAAGCGGACATCGTCCGCGAGGTGCTCGTCTACCGCCGGGAGCAGGACGCGAAGCTGGTGCTGCTGTTCGCCAAGCCGAAGAGCGAAGAGGGCAAGGGCTACCTGCGGCTGGAGAAGAACCTGTGGTCCTACGACCCGAACACCGGCAAGTGGGATCGCACCACCGAGCGCGAGCGCATCGGCGGCACCAACTCGCGCCGCGCGGACTTCGACGAGTCGCGGCTGGCCGAGGAGTACGACCCGACCTTCGAGGGCGAAGAGATGCTGGGCAAGTTCCCGGTGATCCGCCTCTCGCTGAAGGTCAAGGAAGGGGTCGACGTCGCCTTCCCGGTGGTGAAGCTCTGGGTCGACAAGAGCAACACCAACATCCTCAAGCGCCAGGAGTTCGCGCTCTCCGGGCGGCTGCTGCGCACCGCCTACTACCCGAAGTGGCAGAAGCTCTTCAGCGAGTCGAAGGGCGCCGACGTCTGGTTCCCCGGCGAGATCCGGATCTTCGACGAAGTGGAGAAGCAGAACTCGACGATGATGGTCTTCAAGTCGGTGGATCTGTCGAAGCTCGACGCGAACCTGTTCACCAAGGCGTGGCTCGAGAGCAAGAGCCGATGAACTTGCGCCCGGGGGTGCTGCTCGCGCTGCTGGCGTTGCCGGCGGTGGCGGCGGGGCAAGATCGGCCCGACGAGTCGTCGATGTTCGGCGCGCCCGAGGCCGCCGCCGACGCCGGGGTGGACGGCCGGCCCGCGGAGGACGCGGTGTTCGCCGCGCCGGCCGACGGTGGCACGCCGAGCCGCGACAGCGACCAGCTCACCGGCAAGGCGATCGCGAACCAGTTCGACAGCGGCGATCAGAAGTCCGACTGGCTCAAGGTCGGCGGGACGCTCTACCAGCGCGCCTTCGCCAACTGGAACCAGGATCCGGTGGGCGGCGCCAACGTCGACACCTTTGGGGCGCCCTCGCTGCTCGATGTCTACCTCGACGCCCGCCCGAACGATCGGGTGCGCGGCTTCGCGCTCGGGCGGCTGCGCTACGACGCGACGCTGCCCGCCAGCGGCTCGAGCTCCGCGCTGCCTTCGCTGGGGGCGACCTCGTCGAACCCCTCGGTGGCGCTCGATCAGCTCTGGCTGCGCTTCGACATCCTGCGCAAGGTCTACCTCACCGTCGGCCGGCAGAAGGTGAAGTGGGGCACCGGGCGCATCTGGAACCCGACCGACTTCCTCAACTCGCAGAAGCGCGATCCGCTGGCGCCGTTCGATCTGCGGCTGGGGATCAACGCGGTGAAGGTGCACCTGCCGGTGGAGTCGCTGGGCTGGAACTTCTACGCGTTCGGGCTGCTGGACAACAACGGACCGGCGAACTCGCTGGGGCAGCTGGGAGGCGCGCTCCGGGCCGAGGTGCTGGTCGGCCCGGCGGAAATCGGCCTCGCCGGGGTCTGGGTGAACGGCCGCCGCCCGCGGTACGCCGCCGATGTCTCGACGCCGCTGGGGCCATTCGACGTCTACGGCGAGGTCGCCTTCCG
>JAYVRT010000914.1:0-3588 GCA_043776025.1 Archangiaceae bacterium
ACGATGTCGCCGCTCTTGAGCTTCACCAGCGGGTTGATCTCGACCAGCGCGGCGTCGGTCTCGATGTACACTTGGTAGAGCGCGCTGCAGAACTTCACGAACTTGCCGACCGAGTCGCCCGTCAGCCCGAGGCCGAACGCCATCTTCCGACCCTGGAACGACTGGAACCCCACCGCGGGGTCGACGGCCTCGCGGAGGATCTTCTCGGGGTGCTTCGCGGCGACCTCCTCGATCTCCACGCCGCCCTCCGTGGACGCCATGAAGGTGATGCGCGCGGTGGCGCGATCGAGCGTGAGGCCGAGGTAGTATTCCTTCTCGATGTCGAGGCCTTCCTCGATGTAGAGCGTCTTCACTTCCTGCCCGTTGGGCCCCGTCTGCGGGCTCTTGAGCATCATCCCGAGGATCTTCGAGGCGTGCTCCTTTGCCTCGGCCGGGGACTTCGCGATCTTCACGCCACCGGCCTTGCCGCGACCGCCGGCATGCACCTGCGCCTTGACCACGGTGATCTTCGTGCCGAGCTCGGCGGCCGCCTTTTCAGCGTCTGCCGCGGTCTTGACCATGATCCCGCGCGGGACGGGAACGCCGTACTTCTTGAAGATCTGCTTGCCCTGGTACTCGTGGATTTTCATTGCGGGTGCTCGCTCCGGTAGGCTGATCGACAGCGCGCGGGAAATACCCAGATCGGGCCGGGAAGTCTTGAAAGATCGAGGTCGCTGCGCTCGGGGGTGGACTCGCGTGTCGGATTCCTGCGCACCCCCCGTTGAAATCAGGCGTTCCACCTGCGAAGGGCCGTAGACCATGCGTCAGATCTGGGTAGTTCTCATCGCCTTCTCCGTCCTCGCCGCGAGTTGCAACTGCGGGAAGAAGCCCGCCGCGCCGGCCCAGCTCAAGGAAAACGAGCCTTGCGAGAACGATGAACGCTGCGTGACGGGCCTGTGCGACGCCGCCCCGGGCTTCTCTCCGGTCTGCGTGCGCCGCTGCGGCGACGGCTGTCTGCCCGAGGAAGTCTGCGTGCAGCTCACGCCCAATCGCTTCGCCTGTCAGCCCGACCAGCGAAAGCTCTGCCAGCCCTGCGCCGCCGACATGGACTGCCCCTACCCCTCTGACAAGTGCCTCGTGGTCAACACCGAGCACGTGTGCGGCCGCGACTGCGCGTTCGATCAGAACTGCCCCACCGGCTATCGCTGCGTGAATGGCGTCGGCGCCGATGGCACCCCCAAGGTGCAGCAGTGCGTGCCGATCGTCGCGAGCTGCGCGTGCCTGGCGCGGGGTGACTTTCAGCAGGCGTGCACGGCCAGCAACGACGCCGGCACCTGCAGCGGCATCAAGCAGTGCGATCTCGTCAGCAACAGCGTGGTGTGCGACGCCCCCGCGGCCGTGGTCGAGACCTGCAACGGCAAAGACGACGACTGCGACGGGACGATCGACGAAGACCAGATGTCCGCGACCTGCGGCATCGGCGCCTGTCAGCGCACCATCTCTTCGTGCGCTGACGGAGGCGTCGCCACCTGCGTGCCCGGCGGCCCCATCACCGAGCTGTGCAACGGCATCGACGACGACTGCGACGGCACGCTCGACAACGGCTTTGACACCACCACCTCCATCACCAGCTGCGGCGCCTGTGGGCGGGTGTGCAGCCTGCCCCACGCCACTCCGCGCTGCGACGTGGGCGTGTGCCGCGTGCTCACGTGTGATGTCGGCTACAGCAACTGCGACAACCTCGACCCCAACGGCTGCGAGTCCGACACGAGGGCCGACCCCGCGAACTGCGGAGGCTGCGGCCTGGCCTGCGTCCGCCCGCACAGCACGGCGACCTGCGCGAGCAACACCTGCAGCTTCGTCTGCGCGGCGGGCTGGGTCGATCTCAACGGCGATCCCAACGACGGCTGCGAGTACCAGTGCACGTTCGTCTCGGCGACCGATCTCCCCGACCTGCTCTTTGGCGACGCGAACTGTGACGGCATCGACGGCGAGCTCAACAACGGCATCTTCGTCTCGCCCAACGGGCTCGACACGAACGCGGGCACGAGGGCGGCGCCGCTGCTCACGCTGGCCGAGGCGCTCAACCAGCAGTCGCTGACCGCCAAGCGCGACATCTATCTGGCGCAAGGCAGCTACACAGGCCCGCTCAGCCTGCTCGGCGCGTCGGGCGTGAACGTCGCGGGGGCGTATCACCCGACCACGTGGCAGCGCGCCTTCATCAACCAGGTCACCATCACCGGCGGAAACCCTGCGCTCAACATCGACGGCGCGACCAACGTGCTGGTGCAGGCGCTGAGGCTCGATGCGGCGGCCGGCGACACGGTCAAGCCCACCAGCTACGGCGCGTTCATCAAGGAGTCTTCGGGAGTGAAGCTCGAGAGCCTCGACATCCGCGCGGGAAATGGGTTCAGCCCCCCGCCAGCGAGCGCGGGCAGCCCCGGCGCGGCAGGGGGCTTGGGCGGTGCTGGGGGAATCGGTTGCGCTGAGGACCCGCGAACCTCGGTTCCGTACATTTTCTGCGGGTTCATCCTCAACGCGTGTAACGCGGTTCGCCCTCCCGGTGGCGGCGGCGGCTCAAGCGCCTGCGGCTTCCCCGGTGGTCCCGCCGGGCAAGCGTCGTTCTACAACGCGTCTGGCCCCACGCCTCCCGGGTCGTCGGGGAGCCCGGCCCCCGCGGGCGACGGTATCGCGGGACTGGGCGGGCCGTTCGGAGTGACGCCCACCGCGGGCTCACAGTACTTCGGAGGCGCGGGCACGTCCGGGGTCCTGGGTGCCAACGGCGCCGGCGCGAACGCGGGTACGTTCGGAATGAACGGGTTCAACCCTGGGACTGGCGGCACCGGTACCGCGGGCACGCACGGCCGGGGAGGCGGAGGCGGCGGGGGCGGCGCTGGTGGCTTGTCGGCGGTGATCCCCGGCTACACGGGCTTCTACTGCTACGCCGCAGGCTCGGGTGGCGGCGGCGGCGGTGGTGGCGGTTGCGGCGGCGGCGGCGCTCCCGGTGGTGCGGGTGGCGGGGCGTCGATCGGCATGTTTCTGCACAACGCGACGGCGGTGTCGGGCCAGAGCGTGGTGGTGCGCTCGGGCAACGGTGGAACGGGCGGCACCGGGGGATCCGGCGGTGCGATCGGCAGCGGAGGCGCCGGTGGCGGATCCAACTACGACAGCGATCAGGGCGGCGCGACCATCGGTGGAAGCGGAGGTCGCGGCGGTGACGGCGGGCGCGGCGGCCACGGCGGCGGCGGCGCGGGCGGCTCGGCCTACGGACTGGCGAAGAGCGCGAGCTCGACGTGGACTCCGATCAGCGGCACCTCGTTCATGATCGGCACGCCCGGCCCGGGCGGCACCTCGGCTGGCGCGAGCGGCACGCCCGGAGCTTCAGGAGTGCAGATCACCTTCTGATGAGGTCGCTCGCGGTGGTGCTTCGCGTCGTTCGTCGCCGAGCAGGACCGGCCCGCGGCGATCGACGACATCGCGGTGGGTGATCCACGAGGGTGGCGCTCGGCGGCAAGTGCAACGTTCATCTCGCCTACGCGATCGCCAAGGAGGCCGTGACGTTCCCTGGGCGTGAACGGCCCGCGAGACATGCTCGACCTGCGCGCGAAG
>JAYVRT010000915.1:0-3587 GCA_043776025.1 Archangiaceae bacterium
CGCGCCCGGCGGGCCGTACATCGATGCCGACGCCACCGTGTCGCGGGGCCGCAGCGAGGACCTGATCGATCTCCTCGCGCACCTCAACCCCACGGTCGCCAGCCTCCAGGGGGGGGTCGAGGGGGACGCCAGCGGCACGCTCAAGTTCTTCGGGCCGGCGCGCGCGGTCGACGCGACAATCGCGCTCGACCTCACCCACACCCGCTTCTACGGGCGCCGCATCGGGGACGCGAAGGTGACCCTGCAGCTGGAGAAGGCTGGGGCGCTGGTGCTCGAGCCCACCGCCTTCATTGGACCGATGGGCAAGATCTCCGCCGAGGGCCGTTGGACGCTGATCGGCCCGCTCGACTTCCAGATCCGGCTCGACCAGGGCTCGCTCACCGAGCTCGTGGGCGAGCAGTTCGCTCAGCGGCAGGGAATCAGCGGAGAGCTGGCCCTGGAGGCGACGGTCACCGGCGACGTCGCCGCGCCAGTGGTCAACGGGTACCTGCGCGCGCCCCAGGTGACCTACGGCAACCAGCCCGTGGGCGCGATGCAGCTCGAGGGGCAGATGGAAGGCAAGGACCTGCGGGTCTTTGGCCGGCTGATCGACGGGGTCCGGGGCCAGGCGCGGATGAAGGTGAAGGAACCGTACGCCTGGGAGGGCTCGATGACGGTGGACCTCCCCGACGCCCACGCATTTCTCCCCGCGGCCGCGGTCCGCCAGGGAACCAGCGCCGGCCTCAAGGGGACAATGACCGGGAGCGGCAACCTGAGGTCGGTCGACGAGTCGCACCTGCTGGCCGAGCTGAGCCGCTTCTTCGTCCAGCGGGGCGAGCTGAGCGCGACCAACGAAGGGCCGGTGGTGCTCAAGTGGGACGCAGGCCGGCTGGAGGTCGCCAACTTCTCGGTGCGCGGGCCGAACACGGCGCTGATGGCCGAGGGCACGTGGGGCCCGGTGAACATCGACCTCAAGGCGCAGGGCTCGGTCGACCTGCGGCTGCTCGAGTCGTTCGTGCCCCAGCTCGAGCGCACCTCGGGGAAGATCGAACTCACCGCGCTGCTGTCGGGCACGGTGAAGACCCCGGCGCTGGTCGGCTCGGCCGAGGTCCACGACGCGAAGTTCCAGGTGCGGGACCAGGCGCTCGCGGTTCGGTCGCTGTCGGGCAAGGTCGAGTTCTCCGAGGCGCGGGTGCTGCTGCAGGACTTCGACGGCTTCCTCAACGACGGGCGGGTGAGGGGGCGGGGTGACGTGCGGCTCGAGCGGTTCGAGGTGAAGAACGTCGAGCTCGCCGTCGACCTCGACGAGGTGACGCTGCAGCCGCGGCCGAATCTGCCGACCTCGGTCGCCGGGAGCCTGATCCTCCTCGGCAAGCCCGGCGCGTTTCAGCTCGCGGGGGCCTTGAGCGTCTTGAAGTTCCACTACACGCAACCGCTGGATCTCGAGACGATCCTGAAGAGCAACTCGCTGCGGCTGCCGCCCTCGGACGATCGCCCCGTCGAGTGGCTGCGCTTCGACGTCGATCTCGACGGCCGCGACGGCGACATTCGAATCGACAACAACCTCGCCAAGGCCAGGCTCACCGGGAAGCTGAAGCTCGCTGGCACCAACGTCAAGCCGCTGCTGCTGGGCACGATGGACACCGTCGAGGGCGCGATGGCCTATTTCCGTGGCCAGCCGTTCTCGATTTCCCGCGGGCAGATTCAGTTCGGCGCCCAGGACACGACCTTCGATCTCACCGCCCAGTCCCAGGTGCGCGAGTACCTCGTCCACGTGAAGGGGTTCGGCCGGCTCGACGACCCGAAGCTCGCGCTCAGCTCCGAGCCGGCGCTGCCCGAGGCCGACGTCGTCTCGCTGCTGACGCTGGGGGTGACCTCGCGCGAAAAGACCAGCGCCCAGGCGGGGCTCGGGCTCGCGGGCGAGGCGCTGCTGTCGGCCAGCGGCCTCGAGCGTGAGGTGCAGCGGTTCCTGAAGAAGAACGTCGCGCTCAAGGATACCCAGTTGCGGCTGTCGACCACCTTCAACGAAGCGACTGGCCAGGCCGAGCCCTCGGTGAGCTGGGAGTCGAAGGTGGTGACCGACAAGCTGAAGGTCGGCGTGACCCAGCCGGTGACCGGGCGAGGCACCAAGGCCCAGGCGGAGTACAAGTTCAACGACAAGGTCTCGGCCCGCGCGCAGTGGGACAACCAGAGCCAGGAGTCGTCGGTGGGCAACCCGGGCGTCGAGCTGAAGTTTCGCTTCGAATGGGAGTGACCTTCCTTGTCGCGGCGCTGCTGTCACAGCTGGCGGCCGCTCCGCCTGGCGACTTGAACGCGCTCGTCAGCGAGGTCGAACTGCGGCTGCACGCCGGGGGAGACCCGAAGCTGCTCGGCGACGCGCCAGGGCTGATCCTGGTGCACAAGGGCCAGCGGCTCTCGGTGCGCGCGGTGCGGCGGTCGATCGAACGGTTGATGGAGACCGGGCACTTCGCCGACGTCGAGGTGACCGCCGAACAGACGGCCGAGGGGCTTCGGGTCGTCTTCGAGATCCAGGCTCGGCAATCGATCGGCAGCCTCTACGTCGAGGGCCGGGTGGCGCTGCCCGAGTCGGAAGTGCTCGGGGCGGCGAAGCTGCCCCGTGACTCCGAGTACTACCCGGAACGGTTGACGCAGGCGCGGGAAGCGGTCCTTCAAACCTACCGCCGCCACGGATACCGCGACGTCCAGGTCGAGGTGAAGGCCGCCGAGGGCGAGGCAGGGATCGACGTCGGCTTCTTCGTTAACGAGGGCCTACCGACGCGGCTCAAGGGAGTGGTGGTCGCGGGAGACCCGGGGCTGCCGATGACCCGGCTGATGCACGAGCTCCACCTCGAGCTCGACGCGGTGCTCGACCTGGCAAGCGTCGAGGGAGGGCTCGACCGGCTGCGCGAGGTCCTTCGCACCGAGCACTTCTACCGCGCGCGGGTCGAGGCGCCCCAGGTCGAGCCCGGTGGGTTGCTGGTGCTGCCGATCTCCGCTGGGCCGCGCATCGAGCTCGGCTTCAGCGGCAACGCGGCCTTCGCCTCCCACGCGCTGCTCAGTGTCCTCGCTTGGGATGGCGGCGAGGTGCTCGACCGGACGGTGGCCGAGCGGCTGGCGCAGAAGCTGACGAACTTCTACCGCTACCGGGGCTTCCACGACGTGCGGGTGTCGGTGCGCGATCAGCCCGGCTCCGACCCCCGCGGCACCATCGTTGGATTCGAGATCTCCGAGGGGCCGCGCCTGGTGGTGCGCAAGGTCGAGTTCAAGGGGAACCAGGGGATCTCCGCCGACGAGCTGCGCCGGGTGTTGACCGACGAGATCAAGGCGACGGCTCCGGATCCGGGCACCGAGGTCCACGCGCTGACGGACCCGATGCAGCTCGAAGGACGAATGAAGAATCCGAAGTTCGGCGACCTGCCAGACCCCCTCGCGGAGACGGTGCTGGTCGAGTCGGCCTACCTCGACGCGGCGAAGGCGATGGTGCAGCGCTACCACGAGCGCGGCTACCTCAGCGCCACCGTCACCCTGGCCCAGGTGGATCTGCTGCGCGGCGGCGCGTCGGCCGAGTTCACGATCGACGAAGGGCCGCGGGCGATGCTGCGCGGGGT
>JAYVRT010000916.1:0-3583 GCA_043776025.1 Archangiaceae bacterium
CCGAGAGGATCATGGCGAGCCGCCTGTTCCGCCACCTGTCGGAGATGGTCGCGGGGATGCAGGAGTTCACCGCCGCCGAAGCGCTCTACGATCTGAGCACCAGCGGGAAGTACGACCTCGTCGTCCTCGACACCCCGCCGGCGCGCAACGCGCTCGACTTCCTCGAGGCGCCGGGGAAGCTCGCCCGTTTCCTCGACGAGAAGATCATCAACCTCTTCCTCCCAGGGAAGCAGCGGATGGCGATCTTCCGCAAGGCCACCGAGCTGATCAGCTCGGTCTTCAACAAGGTCTTCGGCCCGGAGTTCTTCGCCGAGATCCAGGAATTCCTCGGCGCCTTCAGCGGGATGTTCGCGCCGATGCGCCAGCACGCCGAAGGGGTGCGCAAGCTGCTCTCCTCGAAGGACGCGGCGTTTCTCCTCGTCACCAGCCCCGAGCAGACGGCGCTGGTCGAGGCCCGCTACTTCCGCGATCGGATCCTGGCGATGAGGCTCCCCTTCGCCGGCTTCGTGCTCAACCGCAGCTGGGCGCGGGTCGAGGGGCTCACCCGACCCGAGGACCTCGCGCTCTCGGTCGACGCCTCGGCCGACACCCACGGCGGGCTGGCCAAGCTCAAGGTGCTCGCCCAGCTCGAGCTGCGGCGCGTGGTGCGCGATCAGCGGTTGCTGCAGCAGCTCACCGCGGAGCTTCCGGCGACCGCGGTCGCGATCGCCGCCCCCTACCTCGGCGACGCGATCGAGGACCTCGTCGGCCTCGCCCTGCTGGCCCGGGGCATCGCCGAGCCGGCCTGACGCAACCGCTTGGCAGCCGGCGGGGTCCTCTGATTAGGTCCGCGCTCTTTTTCTTTCACCAAGGAGCGACGATGCCGCTGAAGATCGAAGACCTGAAGGTGGGCGCCGGAGCGGAAGCCAAGAAGGGCCAGCCGGTCACCGTGCACTACGTGGGCACGCTGACGACCGGTTCGAAGTTCGACAGCTCGCGCGATCGCAACGAGGGGTTCGAGTTCACCCTCGGCGCGGGCGAGGTGATCAAGGGCTGGGACGAGGGCGTCGCCGGGATGAAGGTCGGCGGGCTGCGCAAGCTGACGATTCCGCCGGAGCTGGGCTACGGCGCGCGCGGCTTCCCTCCGGTGATCCCCGCCAACTCGACGCTGATCTTCGAGGTCGAGCTGCTCGAGGTCGGCTGACCCTCAGAAATCTCTGAGCGGGTGAAGGGATTGCCGTGCCTGCGCCGCCGCCACCGCCTGCAAGCTCAAGGGCTTGAGGCGGGCACGCAGGATGCTCTTGCCCCTGGGCATGAACCGACTCCTCCTCAGTGCAGTATTTGCCGCCGTGGCGATCGGCTGCGGCGCCCCGATCGACAAGTGCTCCCAGAAGACGTTCGGCGGGCCCTTCTGCGTCCCCGACAGTGGGATCGCCGCCCCCGGCCGCACCCTCACCTTCCAGGTGATCGACGTCTGCAATGGCGGCTGCGGCAAGTCGTCGCTGGCCTGCGTGGTGGCGCGCGACGCGGGGACGATCACCGTCACCGTCGCCGGCGAGGTCTGCGAGCCGCCGGCGGGCGTCGCCTGCAGCCTGGCGTGCGCGCTGCGGCCGTTGTCCTGCACCCTGCCCCCACTGGAGGAGGGCGACTACACCGTGGTCTCGCCCAACCAGGCCTCGCAGGCGTTTCACGTGCGCGACGGCGGCAGCGCCGAATGCACCGCTTCTACGTTTTGAGCAAGCCGGCGCGGCGGGCGATCGCCAGCTTCTTCTCTTCGACCTTGAGCGTCGCGGCGTCGACCATCTCGTCGCCGATGACGATAGCCCCCAGGCCGCTGTCGCGATCGGCCTGGGCGTAGGCGGCGAGGATCCGCTGGGCGCGCGCGATCTCCTCCGGCGTCGGGGTGAAGGCGGCGTGGATCCCCGGCAACTGCCCGGGGTGAATCGCCCACTTGCCGTCGAAGCCGAGCTGGGCGGCGTTGCGCGCGTCCTTCGCCAGCTGGTCCAGGTCCTTGAACTGTACCGTCACCGAGTCGATGGCATCGATCCCCGCGGCGCGGGCGGCGGTGAGCAACTGCATCCGCGGGTAGGAGAAGAGCCGGTCGGCGTCGGCGCGGAAGTCGCGGGCGCCGATCTCGCCCGCGAAGTCGGCGACCCCGAAGATCAACGAGGCCAGCCGCGGCGTGCTCTGGGCGATCTGTTCGACGTGGAGCAGCCCCGCGGCGGTCTCGATCAACGCCTCGAGGCGGATCTTCCCCGCCGGCAGCCCGGTGGCGTGCTCGAGCTGCGTCACCAGCCGGTCGACGAAGCGCACGTCCTCGGCGGCGCGGACCTTGGGGATCACCACCACGTCGACGTTGCGGCCCGCGGCCTCGAGCACGTCGATCAGATCGCGGTAGCACCAGGCGGTGTCGACGCCGTTGATCCGGTACGCCCTCACCTTCCCTCCGGTGAAAGGCACGGTGTTGAGCGCCTCGATCACCGTCCGCCGCGCAGCGACCTTCTGGGAAACGGCGCAGGCGTCCTCGAGGTCGAAGATCACCTCATCCGCCTCGGACGCCGCTGCCTTCGCCATCATCTTCAGCGAATGCCCGGGACACGTCAGCTCACTGCGGCGCACGGGACAGGTCATGCCTTGGCTTCTTCCCATGAACCGGCTGTCGACTCGGGCGTTTTCTTTGGGGTAGTCCTGCGGCCATGAACGAGAGCGCGCTCAACGCCAACGTCGGGCACAAGCTTCGGGCGCTGCGGATGACGAAGAACATCAAGCAAACCGACGCCGCCCGAGAGCTGGGTGTCAGCGCCGCCTACTTGAACCTGATCGAGAAGGGGAAGCGGGTGACCCCGTTTCCCCTGCTGTGGAAGGCGCTGCGCTTCTTCCAGGTCGATCCGGAGAAGTTCATGGGCGAGCTCGGAGAAGGCCGCGTCGACGAGGCGCTCGCCCGGCTGCTCGACGAGCCGCTGCTCAAAACGCTCAACCTCGACCCCGAGTCGCTGCAGTCACTCTCCGCCGAGCCGAAGCTCGCGGGGACCGTCGCCGCGCTCTTCAACCTCTACAAGAACACCCGCACCCAGCTGGAGAACGTGATGGCCCAGCTGTCGGCGGAGGATCGCCTCCGCGGCGCCTCGGAGGGGCCCCGGCTCGACTACTCGCCGTTCGACGAGGTCACCGACTTCCTCCAGAGCCACAAGAACTACTTCCCCGAGCTCGAGGAGGCGGCCGAGGCGCTGCGCACCGACTTCAAGCTCGAGCGCCAGATCCTCGCCTCCCAGCTCGCCGCGCTGATCAAGGAACGCTTCGGCTTCGCCGTGGAGTACGCCGAGGCGGCCGCCGGCAGCTCAGTGGTCCGCCGGCTCGACCCCGAGCGAAAGGTGCTGACGCTGTCGCCCGGGCTCACCGAGCAGCCGCTGAAGTTCCAGCTCGCCGCGTCGCTGGGCTTGCTGGTGATCGACAAGGCCCGGCTGCTCGACCGGATCGTCGGCGGCACCACCCGCCACGCCGAGACCCCGCGGCTGATCAAGGTCAACCTCGCCAACTACTTCGCCGGCGCGCTGATGCTCCCCTACGGCGACTTCTTCGCCCAGGTGCAGCGCACCCGCTACGA
>JAYVRT010000917.1:0-3582 GCA_043776025.1 Archangiaceae bacterium
GGCGAAGGTCGAGCACCGCTACCTCTTCGGCTCGCTGGCGGTGATCGCCATCGCCGGAGCGTTCTCCGCCTCTGACGCCTCACGGCTGTGGTGCGACCCTTCACGCCACGTCTTTCAGGGGCACGCGATCTGGCACGTGCTCAACGGCGTCGGGATCCCGCTCGCCTTCCTGCACTACAAGCAGTTCCGCGCTCTGTACATCTAACGGACGAGCTCAGGGCAGCTCGAGCGCCTGGAGCAGCCGGGTGGTGGTGCCGGGCACGTTGACCCGCAACAGCACCACCGAACCGCCCTTGCCCTCGGAGAGCACCTTCATCAGATCGTCGCGCCCGTGAATCGCCTTCCGATTCGCCTCGGTGATCAACATCCCCCGGGTCAGCCCGGCCTTCTCCGCGGGAGAGCCCGGCAGCACGTCGACCACCAGCGCGCCTTGCGAAGGCAGCCCGCTGGCCTCGGAGAAGCGGGGGTCCATGTCTTGGAAGCTCAGGCCGACGCGAGGCTGGCGCGTGCCCGCGGGGGCGGGGCCGGCGGCGCCCTTGACCGCGAGGTTCTCGAGATCCGGGCGGGTGCCGAGCTTGACCTTGAGCTCCAGCGGCTTGCCGCCGCGATAAACGGCGAGCTTCACCTCGCTCTCCGGCCGCTTGAGTGCGACCGAGCGCGACAACGCCCCGCCGCTGAGCACCTTCTCTCCATCGATGCTGATCACCACGTCGTCCTCGAGCATCCCGCCCTTCTTCGCCGGCGAGCCCTCGTTGACCGCCGTGATCACCGCGCCCTCCGGCTGCGGCACGCCCATCGCGCGCGCCAGCTGCGGGCTCAGATCCTGAATTCCGACGCCGAGCCAGCCGCGGGTGACCGCGCCTTCGCGCTCCAGCTGGGGCAGCAGCGCCCGGGCGACGTTGGACGGCACCGCGAACCCGATGCCGGACCCGCCACCGCCGTTGCCGCTGCTGACGATCGCGGTGTTGATCCCGATCACCTCTCCCTTGAGGTTGAACAGCGGGCCGCCCGAGTTGCCGGGGTTGATCGCCGCGTCGGTCTGGAGGAACTGATCGTACGGACCGGCGTGGATGTTGCGGTCGAGCGCGGAGACGATTCCCAGGGACACCGAGGAGGCGAGCCCGAAGGGGTTGCCGATGGCGATCGCCCAATCTCCGACGCGCATCGCGCCCGAGTCGCCCAGGCGGACCACCGGCAGGTTCTTCAGGTCCCCCTTGAGCTTGATCACCGCGACGTCGGTGAGCGGGTCGCGCCCGAGCACCTCGCCATCGAACGACCGCCCATCGTCGAGCCGCACCCGGATCGCCACCGCGCCCTCGACGACGTGGTTGTTGGTGATCACCAGGCCCTTGGGGTCGACGATGAAGCCGCTGCCGGCGCCCTGGCGCAGCTGCTCGCGCTGGCCACCGTGGAACCCGCGGCGGTTGCCGAACAGGCGATCGGCCTGCTCATCCTCGGGGGTCGCGTCCTCGCCCCCGCGGTTTCGGGCCTGGACGTCGACGTTGACCACCGCCGACTTCACCGAGTCGATCAGCGGCGCCAGCGAGGGAAGCAGCGTCTCTTTGCCCGCCTGGGCGAAGGCGAGGGCGGGCAGCAGCATCGAGAAGGTTGCAAGCGTGCGGATTCTCATCGGCGGTGGGTTCCTCTGTTGAAGACAGCTAACGTTCAAAACGGGTTCGGATTCCCGTACATTGGGTCCGCGCGTCGCCAGGCCGAAGAAGATAAGGACCCATTCCTTGATTCCCAACTCTTACCGCCATCGGCCGCTGCTGGCAGCGCTGTGCCTCGTCGCCTGCGCCTGCGTCCCCAACATCGACACCGGAGACGATGGCGGGGGCACCGGAGCGATCAACCTTACCCCCGAGGGCGGGCTCTTCGTCCGCGACGGGACGGTGCTGCAGATCCCCAAGGGGGCGGTGAGCGAGAACGTCACCATCACCTTGACGATCGTCGACACCGGCATCCCCGAGGTCCCCGGCCGCAAGCGGATCAGCCTGGGCTACCGCTTCTCTCCCGCCGGCCTCACCTTCGCCGCCCCAGTGAAGATCGACCTCCCGTGGATCGACGACCGCGTCCCGAAGGCGATCGACCCGGGCACGTTCGACGCCCGCCGCCAGGCAGGCACCGACCCCTACCTGCAGCTGCCCGGAGCGAAGACGCTGATCGACGCCAACCTGGGCCTCAAGGCGGTCGAGGCGAACACCGACCGGCTGGGTCTGTTCTGGCTCACCAGCCCAACCGAGCCCAACGTCTCGAGGCTCGAGGTCACCCCCGCCGACGCGACCCTCAACGTCGGCGACACCCAGCAGTTCGCCGCGAAGGTGGTGGACCCCACCGGGGCCTCGATCGACGCCACCGTGACCTGGGCGGTGGTGCCTCCGCGGGTCGCGAAGATCGACACCGCCGGTCTGCTGACCGCCCTCGGACCGGGCATCGCCACCGTCAGCGCCAAGGCAGGGATGAAGACGGCGACCGCCACGGTGAACGTGCTCGGCACCGCGGTCGGGCCGACCACCTGGGTCCACGAGAACCCCTTCCCCACCGGCAACGATCTGTGGGGCGGCACGCTCGCCCCCGGCGGGCTGGGCACGGTCTTGGTCGGCGCGAACGGCACCATCCTCGCGCGCGACGCGACCAATCAATGGACGCGGTTCTTCTCTTCTCCGACCCTGGTGCTCAAAGCGATCGCGGGGACCAGCGTCGACAACGCCGTCGCCGTCGGCATCAGCGGCAACTCCGGGGTGGTCATTGAGCTCAAGGGCGCGAGCGCCGCGCCCGCGGTGAAGGTCTTCCCATCCTGCCAGCCGAGCGCGCTCTGGTACGACGGCACCACCGGGATGGCAGTCGGCTACGGCAACGACGTGCTGGTGCGCCGCAACGGCGTCTGGGTCACCGAGTACAGCCCTTCGTTCGAGACCCTGCTCTCAGTGGTCGGAGACGGACAGGGCGGCTTCGTCACCGTCGGCAGCCGGGGGTCGATCTACAAGTACGACCCGGCAAAGAAGGCGTGGAACTCGCTCTACCAGACCCAACTGGCGACGCTGTTGACCGCCGGCGTGCTGCTCGACCCCGCCGGCGACGAAGCATGGGCGGTCGGCGGCGCCAAGCTGTGGCACTTCAGCGCCGGGTCGTGGTCGGCTGCCAGCCTTCCGCCACAGCCGGTGCTCACCGAGGCGACGACGTTGGGCGTGGTCGATGGCCGGGTGGTGATCGGCGGGCGCGCCAACAAGGCGGGCTATACCCTGCTGCTGCAGCTCAACACCCCCGACGGTGGCTCGTTCGACGCGGGGGCACCGGCGGACGCGGGCACTCCGGCCGACGCGGGAGCGATCGACGCTGGAAATCTCGACGCGGGCGCCGGCGACGGTGGAGCTCTCGACGCGGGAGATCCGGACGCGGGCCCGGGCGACGCCGGCCCGACGGATGCGGGCGTCGTCGACGCCGGGATTCCGCTGCCCCCCGGCTGGGCGCTGGTGAAGTGGCGCTCGCCGCAGATCCCCCGCGGCTTCTTCGGCTCAGGCCCCACCTCGACCACCGGGTTCATGGTCGGCGACCTGGGCGCGGTCTACGAGTACGGCGCCG
>JAYVRT010000918.1:0-3580 GCA_043776025.1 Archangiaceae bacterium
CCGTGCCGCCTCCGGTTCCACCGGTTCCTCCCGTGCCACCGGCTCCGCCCCCGCCAACGCCGCCTCCTACCCCACCGCCCGTCCCGCCGTCGGGCGGCCGCGCACAAAACCCAGCCACGCAGACGTTGGGCTCGACGCACTGCCTGTCCGAAGTACAGGCATAACGAAGGTCGTTCCATCCGGTACCCGCACAGGTGCAACCGGAGAGCAGGGGAAGCGCAGAAACCAAAAGCAGCAGCTTTCTCAAGGGGCTTCCTCCTGCGAACCACTGATTGTGCCAGACGGCTGCCGAACAGTGGCGTGAGAAAAGTCGTTTCTCGCCACCCACATCAGGCACCAACACGGCGATCTATTGATTCGAATTAGTTTTGGTCCCAAAATTCGGGGTCGTGACCGGGAGCGACGAGGACGATGCGACGCGGAAGCGGTCGGCTGACCTGGCCGCCAGAGCCCCGCGTCCTCTGCCCGGAGTCTCCCCCCTCAAGGGGTTCGACGACGCCGAGGTCGACGCGGCGACGCAGATGATCACCCCGTTCGCGGCTGCTGCGGCCCCTGTTGCCCCGACGGCCCAGCCGCCCGAGACCGAAGTCTCGGAGAGCTTCGTCCCCACGCGGTCGGTGGAGATGAACAAGGACCCCACCGGAGAGTGGCTCTTTCCGGAGAAGAAAGAGGACACGGTCAGCCGGCCTCGACGCAGGCCACGCCTCACCGGCGATCCCGCGAGCCTGATCCAGCAGCTGGGGTCGTGGCTGGTGGACCTGACCTTGATCGTGCTCGCGGCGCGGCTGATTTCGCAGGACGAGGAAGTGCGCCGGCTCGCGGTGCTCCAGACGCTTCAGATCGCCGGTCGGCCCGCGTTGTTGCTGCCGGCGGCGATGCTGGTGGTCGGAATCCCCTACGAGCTGCTTGGGGCGCTGCTGTGGGGCCGGTCGTTCGGCCGGCTGTTGTTCGGAGTCCAGCTGGTCGACGTCAGCGGCGACGCACCCGGTCTGGGCCGCGCGTTGATCCGAGCGGTCCTCTCCGTGCTCTCGTGGTGCGGGGGCTTCGTGCTCACCTTCGTCGATCGCAAGGGCCAGATGCTCCACGAGAAGTTGACCGCGACCTGGGTGGTGCGCAACGGCACCAGCGGCCTGCGCTGATCAGGGATCCGACGCCGCGGTGTTCGGCGCGCCGCGCGATTGCTCTGGCGGCGGGGCGAAGACTCGACGGCTCGTGACCCAACCTGCGACCACGCTGCCGGCGAAGAGCAGCAGGGCGCCGATGGCGAGGACCGTCGGGTTGATCTTCTTCTTCGGGATCCGCGACGGCGTCGCGCGGAAGCTCGGAGTTCGCTGCGTCACCTTCAGCGGCAGCGTCGAGGCGGGCTTCTCCCCCGGGGTCGATGTCGCCGCCACCGGAAGCGGTCCGGTCGGGAGCCGCGTCCCCGGAGGCAGAGGCGCGATGACCGTGGGCACCACCGCCGAGGCGGGCGCCGGAGCGCGCACCATCGAGAGGTACTGGCTCAGGTCCGACTCATGCGGCCGGGTCGGCAGCAGCGCGAGCCAACCCTCGAGCCGCTGGGCGAAGAACTGGCCATCGGCCGGCCGACCCGCGGGGTCGATCGACATCGCCTCCTCGACGAGCATCTCGAGCGAGCGCGCGACCCCCGGGTTGCGATCATGAATCGGCGCAAACTTCTCCTCGCCGGCGAGCATGCTCGCGATCTGGACCTCACTCTTGTCGGCGTAGACGCTCTGGCCGCTGAGCATCTCCGCCAGCACCAGGGCCAGCGAGAAGACGTCTGACCGCGCATCGAGCCCTTTGCCCGACGACTGCTCCGGCGACATGTAAGCGACCTTCCCCTTGATGTACCCGGAGATGGTCTTCGTGCTCCGGTTGCGCGCGCGGGCGATGCCGAAGTCCAGCAGCTTCACCCCGCCCTGCTCGCTGATCATGATGTTCGCCGGCGAGACGTCGCGGTGGATCACCTGCAGCGGCGCGTCATTGGCGCCGGTCTTCCGGTGGGCGTAGCCCAGCGCAGAGGCGACCTTCGCCGCGATGTGCACCGCGAGCGCCGGGGGCATTAGGCCCCGCTTATGGGTCAGCTCGAGCAGCTGCTCGAGGGTCAGCCCGCTCACCAGCTCCATCACGATCGCCGGCGAGCCGTCGAGCTCTTCTAGGCCGAAGACCCTGACGATGCCGGGGTGACTCAGCTGGCTCAAGATCCGCGCCTCATCGAGGAGCATGTTCAAGGGGACGAGATCCTCGTCGTCGCCCAGCATCCGCTTCACCACCACCGGCTGGCTCGCGCCCGCGGCGTCTTTCTCCTGCGCGACCCAGATCTCCGCCATGCCGCCGCGCGCAAGTTCGCGCAACAGTTCGAAGCGCCCGACGCGCTGTCCAACCTTCCAGCTTGCGGAGACCACGGCGGACATCCGCGTCACTCTACCGTCAGCCGCGGCACTGCCCGAAGATTTTCCTGCTCCGGCTGAACGGTCTAGAGGTGGAGCTTCTTGTTGGTGGTCTCGTTCGGCTTGATCTCGACCTCAACCATCACGTCGATCGAGCTCTCGGGGTTGACCAGGTGGAGCATCTGCTTCCCGGCGGGGAGCGAGACCCCGGTGAGCGGCGTCTCTCCCAGTTTGGTCTGACCGACGAAGACGCTGGTCCACGGCTTGGTGCTGAGGTTCAGCTTGCCCCGCAGCACCACCGGTCGCGAGGGCTGCTTCACCGGGGGGGCAACGACGGCCACCGGGGGCGCCAGCAAGGCCTCGAGCTTGAGCACCACCCGGTTCCGCTCTCCCTTCTTCAGGGTGACGATCCGCGTGCCGGGCACATAGTGCTCCTTGGCGGCGGAGATCTTGTGCTCGCCCTCGGCGAGGTCGTTGACCGTCTGGGGAGCAGCGCCGCGCGGCACGCCGTCGACCTCGATCGCGGCGCCGGCGGGGTCGGTGTCGACGTCGAGGATCGGAGCCGCGGCCTCGGCGATCGTCGCCGCGGAGACCGGTTCGGGCTTGCCGAGGATCATCCCGATGCTGAAGCCGGCGACGACGATCAGCGCCACTCCGGCGAGAATCGAGCGCAACGTCGGGCCCGGCGTCTCCCGGCTGTGGGTCAGGCTCGGGGGCTTGAAGGTCTCCGGCACCAGCGCCGGGTTGATCTGCCCCGCCATCGCCGATTCGATCAGCCGGCGGCGCTCGGCGATGCGCTCCTTGAACAGCTTCTGCATGAAGCCGGCGATCTCGGTGCTGCCGGTGGCGGTGCCGTCGATGCGCAGGTACTCCTCGAGCGCGTACTGCATCTCGCGGGCGTTGGCGAAGCGATCGGCCGGCTTGCGTTCCAGCGCCTTGGCGATGATCTCGTCGAGCTTCTCGGGGATATCGGGCCGGCGGCTGCTCGCGCGGGGAAGCACGTCGTCGCCGATCACCTTCCGCAGCAGGTCGAGCTCCTCGAGCTTGGGGAACATGCGGGTGTTGGTGACGATCTCGAAGAGCACCATTCCCAGTGAGAAGATGTCGGCGCGCTGATCGAGCTGCTCGGCGCGGCCCTGCTCCGGCGCCATGTAGCCGATCTTCCCCTTGAGCTTGCCGCTGGTGGTCGC
>JAYVRT010000919.1:0-3580 GCA_043776025.1 Archangiaceae bacterium
ACCCCACCGTTCCCGAGCATGATCGCCACGTCAGCCCGCAGGCGATCTACGCCGTCGACTGGTGGACCCCGCTGGTCAAGGGCGGTCTGCTCGAGTACCAGCCGAGCGAGACGGCGCGGCCCGCCGTCGACCCCGAGACTCTCCGGGTGATGGTCAGCACGCGAGACGGCTACCTGCGCTGCCTCTCCCCGATCGACGGGAAGGTCGAGTGGGAGTTCAAGACCAACAGCCGCTTCTTCGCCGGAGCCACCGTCGCCGAGGGCGTGGTCTATGTGCCCGGCGGCGATGGGATGCTCTACGCGCTGCGCTCACGCAACGGCGAGAAGCTGTGGGAGTACAAGGCGGGCGAGGAGCTCGTCACCGCGCCGGTGCTGGATTCGGGCAAGGTGCTCGTCACCTCGCAGGGCGACACGCTGTACGTCGTCGACGCCTCCACCGGGAAGTGGGTCTGGCAGTACCGCCGTGACCTCCCCAGCGGCTTCACGGTGCGCGGCGAAGCGACGCCGGTGGTGCACGGCGGGCTCGTCTACCAAGGCTTCTCCGACGGCTCCGAGGTGGCGCTCACGCTGGAAGACGGCGTCGTCCGATGGGAACGGAAGATCACCGCCACCGGCGGTAACCAGTTCCTCGACGTCGATTCCTCGGCGGTGATCGACGAAGCCGGCCACCTCTACGTCGCCAGCTACAAGGATGGCGTCACCGCGCTCGACGCGAAGACCGGCGACCTGCTGTGGGTCACCAACAAGCCGGGGATCACCAACCTGCTCGCCCGCGGCGACGTGCTCTTCACCGCCGGCGATGGCGAGGTCGGGGCGCTCCACACCGTCGACGGACGCAGCCTCTGGAAGCTCGAGCTGACCGAGAAGGGAAAGAAGGGCGCCAACGCCGGCCGCGCGCCGATGCTGGTCAACGGGATGCTCGTCGTCCCCACCGCCGCCGCGCTCGTCTTCGTCGACCCCGCCGCCGGCCGCGCCCGCAGCAGCTGGAACCCGGGGAAGGGGATCACCGCGACGCCGGCCCGTTCGGGCGGCCGGCTCTACGTGCTGTCGAACCTGGGCACGCTCTTCGCCGTCCGGCTCAAGGGCGGCGCGCCGAATTGAAGACGGTGAGGGTGGTCGCGGCGCTGATCGCCAGCCCGGCCGACCCTTCACGGTACCTGGTTCAGCAGCGTCTGCCTGACAAGAGCCGGGCGAACCTCTGGGAGTTTCCCGGTGGCAAGGTCGAGGCCGGGGAGACGGACGAGGCCGCGCTGGCCCGCGAGTGCGAGGAAGAGCTCGCGGTGGCGCTGCAGGTCGGCCGGCGGCTGTGGGGCACGATCCACGCGTATGAAGATCTGACGGTGCAGCTCGAGCTCTACGCGGCGACGATCCGCACGGGCACGCCGAAGCCGTTGGGTGCTCAGGCGCTGCGGTTCTGCAGCCCGGCCGAGATGAAGGAACTGGCGTTCTGCGAGGCCGATCTGCCGCTGCTGGACGAGCTGCAGAAGGGCTTCGCGAGGTGAGCGCCCAGACCGCGCCCATCGTCCGCACGTTTCAGCTGTCGAAAGGCGTTGGGCCGTGGCGGGAGAAGGATCTGTGGGCCCGGGGGATCCTCACCTGGGATGACTTCGAGGCCGCCGCGCGCAAGGCGACGGTGATGTCGAAGCGGCTCGACGCCGAGACCCTGGGGCGAATCGAGGCGGCCCGGCAGGCGCTGTCTGACGGCGATCTGGCGACGCTGGCGGGGTGGATCCCGGCCCGGGAGCACTGGCGGCTGTACCCACGCTTTTCCGACCAGGCGGCGTTCTTCGATCTCGAGGCCGATGGAGAGACTGCGATCACCGTCGGCGGGATCATGGACCACGCGGGGCTGGCGACCTTCATCCGCGGCCGCGGCCTGGAAGGGATGCCGGCGCGGCTGGGCAACAGTGCGATCTGGGTGACGTTCAACGGGGCCGTCTTCGACGTCCCGGTGCTGAAGCATCACTTCGAGGATCTCCCGCGGCCCACGGTGCACCTGGACCTCAAGGTGGTGCTGCGGAAGACTCGGCAGACCGGGGGCCTGAAGGACATCGAGGAGCGCCTGGGGCTGGGCCGGCCGCCGCACCTCAAAGGCCTGCGCGGAATGGACGCGATCCGGCTCTGGCGCGAATTCCAGGGCACCCGGGACGTCGCCGCGCTGCGGTTCCTCGTCGAATACAACCTCTACGACGCGATCAACCTGCGGACGCTGCTCGACTGGGCGGTGAACGAGATCAGCCTCACCAACGTCTGGGGGCTGGAGCCGCTGCCGGTCTTCGGCCGCGGCGACGTGCTCTACGATCTGTCGCGGCTGCTGCTGGCGCTCTGACTCAGCGCTTCTTGTGCTTCTTTGAGGCCTTGTTCGGCTCGGGCTCGGGCTCGCCACGGACCTTGAGCGCCACCAACACATCCTTGTAGCCGTGGCCTGACACGTCGGTGATCTCGTGGCCCAGCTCGGCCTCGACCCCGAAGCTGTAAGAACGGCCGGGCTTGAGCGGGGTCGCGAGCACGATCCGGTAGCTCATCCCGGCGTCTTCGACCCGGGCCTCTTCGTCGGACGGCAACACCTGTTCGGCGCCGTCGAACATCCGCACCCGGAAGTCCTTGAGTGGCGCTGGAAACTGAATCAGCACCGTCTTCGCCGGATCAATCTCCGCGTGGGCCTGCGACGATTGAACCGTGGAGACGCCGCCGTCGATCCCGAGGAAGTCGATCGCGAACGCCAGCTCGGTCGGCAGCGGCGGGCCGGCATCGATCACCACCGGCGGCCCGGCGTCGACCGGAGCGCCCGAATCCACGGCCACCGTGGCGTCCAGAACGGGCGTCCCAGCATCCGGCCTCGGACACCCGACGAGCACCACGGCCAGAGCCAACCCGACGCGCCGATTCACCCGGCACGCTTACCGCGATTCCCCCGCCCCGGGCGGGCCAGTCGCAGAGTCCGCTAATCAGCGTTATGTAAACTCGTGAATGGGTCAGCTGGGGTGGCGTGCCCGCGGATAGTCTGCCGTTCGTGTTCGCGCTCTTTGCTTCGGTGATCGTCGCCAGCACCCAGCCCAGCGCGGCGGATCTGGCTCCGCGGTTCGTCCAGGTGCAGGCCGCCGCGCCCTCCGAGCAGCCCGCCCGCAGCTACGAAGGCTGGCCCAAAGACAAGCTGCTGGCGGAGCGCGATCGCCTCGATCACCTCCGCCCCTCGCGCGCGCCGACGCTCTTGTTCATGATCGGGGGCGGCGCGCTGGTCGTGGTCTCCGCCTACACCCTCTTTCTTGGCTACCTGGGCGTCTCGATCGACATCGTCGCCGGTGGGCTGCACGGCCAGCGCCTCGACGTCGGGGTCCTGATCTTCTGCGCCGTCCTGGCCGCGATCGGAATCGTCGGCTTCGCGGTTGGCGGGTTCGTCTTCGCCCCGAAGCTCAACCAAGGCGCGCCACTCACCCGTGAGATCCGGCGCATCGACAAGGCGATCGAAGCCTCGCCGCAAAAGCCTCACCCGCCGCCCCCTCCGGTCCCCGTGACGGGCCAACAGGTGTCGCTGCCGCCTTCTTTCGGCGCCACCGTCACCCTTGCGCGGTTCTAGCGAA
>JAYVRT010000920.1:0-12458 GCA_043776025.1 Archangiaceae bacterium
GCTTCGACAACCCCCGGCCGCAAGGAATCCAGCTCAACGGCCTGTGGGGATCGGCCGCGAATGACGTCTGGGGCGCGGCGGCCAACGGCGCGGTGATTCATTTCGACGGGACCCAGTGGAAGGGCGCGTTCCAGCTGCCGTCGCAGGTCTTCGTCGGCAGCGCGACCGTGCCAGGACTCAACGCGATCTGGGGGAGCGGCGCCGCGGACGTCTGGGCCGTCGGTGGCATCGTCCCGGTCGTCGGCGCCGGGGTGTCGACCGTGGCGCACTTCAACGGCACCTCGTGGGCGACGGTGGCGAACCCCGGGATGAACAGCCTCAACGGCGTCTGGGGGGCGGCGGCGAACGACGTCTGGGCGGTCGGCGACGGGGGGCAGATCCTCCACTTCAACGGCACCGCGTGGACGGCGAGCACCAGCGGCACCACCCAGCAGTTGACCGGGATCTGGGGCAGCGGCGCGAACGATGTCTACGCGGTCGGCTTCGCGTCGGGAAACAACGGCACCGTGCTGCACTGGAACGGTACCGCGTGGTCGGCGGTCACCGGCGTGGGCGTCAACAACGCCGTGCTCGCCGTCTGGGGCTCGTCGGCGAATGACGTCTGGCTGGTGGGCCGCGGCGCCACCCGGCACTGGGACGGCGCCGCCTGGAGCACCGTCGCGACCCCCGCCGGCTTCATCTACGGAATCTGGGGCGCGACCGCCAACGACGTCTGGGCGGTGGGCGCGTCGGGGAAGATCAGCCACTGGGACGGGACGACGTGGAGCGCGATCGCTCCGAGCGTCTCGATTCAGCTGCTGCGCACGGTCTGGGGTAGCGGGGCCGCCAACGTCTGGGCCGGTGGAAGCGTCGGCGCGATGCCCCGGTGGAACGGCACCGCCTGGGCGCTCACCAGCGGCAGCGATCAAGATCTCTACGCCGTCACCGGCAGTGGGCCGACCGACATCCTCGCCGCGGGGATTCCGGCGTTCGCGCTGCACTCGGATGGCACGGCCTGGAGCTCCGCCTACGATGGCGGCGGTGCCTTCATTCAGGCCGCCTGGAGCGCGAGCGCCACCGACGCCTGGCTGGTCGGGATGACCGCGAGCTCGAACACGATGATCCTCCGGTGGAATGGCTCGACCGTGAGCCAGGTCGCCAACAGCGGCAGCGGGCTCCTCCGCGGCGTTTGGGGCAGCGGGCTCAACGACGCGTGGGCCGTGGGCAACAGCGGGATGATCCTTCACTGGGGCGGAACCGGCTGGGCGGCCTCGACGAGCGGCACCACCCAGACGCTGAACGCGGTCGCCGGCACCGGCGCCAACGACGCGTGGGCCGTCGGCAACAACGGGACGATCCTCCACTGGAACGGCACCGCGTGGTCCGCGTCGACGAGCGGCACCACCGAGGTCCTGCAGAGCGTCTGGGCCGTGTCCGCGAACGACGTCTGGGCCGGAGGCACCGCGACCATCCGGCACTTCAACGGCACCGCCTGGTCGCAGTCTCCGGTGCTCGTCGCCACCACGCCGGTGGTGGTGAATTGCAGGGGCCTGTGGGGAAGTGGCGCCAACGACGTCTGGGGTGTCGGCGGGGGCGGGGTGATCATTCACTGGAACGGTACCGCCTGGAACTACCCGTTCCCCCCCTCGTCGGCGAGCGGGTCGCCGCAGATCCTCAACGCCATCTGGGGCAGCGGCCCGACGAACATCTGGGCCGTGGGCAACGGCGGCACGATTGTCCGATATCGCCCCTGACACCGTATACTTGCGGGATGCGCTTCGCTCCCTCAGCAGTGGTGGCTTCGTTGATCTTCCTCGCCGGCTGCAACTGCCAGGGGCCCGGGGTCAACCCGGACGGCGGCATGGGCGGCGGCTCAGGCGGCTCAGGCGGCTCAGGCGGCTCGACCGGAGGTGACGGCGGCCTGTTCTGCGTAGGCGTCGCGAAGGCCTGTACCGCCAACACCGACTGCTGCAACAACCACTGCGTGGGCGGCAGCTGCGCCGCTTCGGGGTGCGTCGACGTCGCGGGCGCCTGCACCAGCGCGGGCGACTGCTGCACCGGCCTCTGCAACGGCACCTGCCAGGCGCTGCCCGGGTCGATGACCTGCAAGGTGCTCGGCCAGGCCTGCACCGTCGCGTCGGATTGCTGCTCGACGCTGTGTCGTGGCGGCTTCTGCTCGAAGGCTTACTACTGCCAGCCGAACGGAGACGTCTGTCACGCCAACGCCGAATGCTGCGGTCAGGCGTGCTCGGCGACCGACGGCGGCGCGGGACGCTGTCTGTTCGTCACCGGCGGCGGCGGGGGCGGGTGCACCCAGGAAGGCAACCCCTGCAGCGGTGGGTCGAACTGCTGCTCGCGCATCTGCTTCGATCCGGGCGCGGGAGCGACGGTGTGTCTGCCCGCGGGGGGCTGCCGTCTGACCGGCACCTCCTGCAGCAGCGACAACGCCTGCTGCGGCGGGGGCGTGAACCCCAACGGGAGCGTCTCCTGCGCCACCGGCCGCTGCGACAACGGCCAGGCGTGCAATCCGGTGGGCAACATCTGCGGGGCGCCCGTGCTGCCCGACGGGGGGAAGATCAACGCCTCGCAGGATTGCTGCGATGGGAAGAAAGAGGTCTGCAAGGTCGACGTCGCGGGGATTCCGCGGTGCTTCGGCGGCGGGTCCGTGAACTGCCCGACGGGCTACACCGGGGACGCGGGCTGCTGCATCGCCACCGGCGCCGTTTGCCAGTTCAAGGACCAGTGCTGCGGCGGAGCCCCCTGCCTGCCGGCCGACGGCGGGTTCCTGCGCTGCCAGATCCCGACCTGTAAGCCGTTGGGCAACACCTGCGCGGCCGGCGGGGATTGCTGCAGCGGCGTCTGCACCGCGGGT
The DNA here is from genome assembly GCA_043776025.1 of Archangiaceae bacterium. GTDB lineage: Bacteria > Myxococcota > Myxococcia > Myxococcales > Myxococcaceae > JAYVRT01. The sequence continues at coordinate 2,852 of JAYVRT010000920.1, forward strand.
GTCTGCAACTTTCCCGAAGGTCCGGGTAAGGGCGACGGTGGGCTGGGCGACGCTGGCACCCTCTGCAAGGCGAACACCGCGGCGTGCACCGCTTCGAGTCAGTGCTGCTCGTCGATCTGTGCCGGCGGCGTCTGCGTCCCTCCGGCGCTCTGTCAGCCGGTCAACGGGGTCTGCACCGCCACGGGCGACTGCTGCTCGGGGACCTCGTGCATCATCCCGTCGGGTCAGACCGCCGGCACCTGCCAGGCGTCCTCCTGCATCGGGTCGGGCCAAAGCTGCACCCAGAGCTCGACCTGCTGCGGCGGCTTGCTGTGCCTGAGTGGCTCGACGCCTTGCGGGGCGACGGGCTCCTGCACCTGCACGGTGATCATCAACTGATCAGCCGTGCACCACCCGGCCGAACTCGCGCATCCACTTCTCTTCGTCGGCTGACAGCGGGCCCTTGTCGAGCGCGGCGAGGTTCTCTTCCGCCTGGGCACGGTTCGCCGGGCCGGAGAGGACCACGTCGACGCTGGGGTGGTTGAGCGACCAGCGGTAGCAGTCGCCCGCGCTCATCACCGGGCCCTTCCACCCGCTGGGGGCCTTGAGGAGCTTGCGCCAGTCGGTGGCGGTGTAGGCGACCACCGCCGGCCGGCGCTTCTCCAGGTGGGGGAAGATCTCTCTCTCCGCGCCGGGGTGCGCCGCGTTGTAGCGAATCATCAGCAGGTCCAGCGGCGAATCCTCGGCCAGCTTCGCCGCGCGCGGCCGATCGTGAATCGAGACGCCGACCGCCTTCACCTTCCCTTCCTTCTTCAGCTGCACCAGCGCGTCGATCGTCCCTTGCGTCCACGCGGCTCCTACGCCGAGCCAGCCGAGGAGAAAGATGTCGAGGTAGTCGGTGCCGAGCTCCTTGAGCGTCCGCTCGCAGGACCGGCGAACGCTGCCGCCGAGGTAGCCGAGGGTGGTGGTCGCGGCGAGCACCATCTTCTCGCGATCCTTCTTCAGCGCGGCCTTGAGCGTGCTGCGCACCTTCCCGGTGCGGCGCGAGGTCCAGTAGACGTAGTTGACCCCGCGCTCGAACGAGGCCGCCATCCCGTCGGCGTCGAGGCCGAAGTTGCAGGCGAGCCCGAGGCGGTGCACCGACTTGCCGACGCACGGAAGCGGACGCAGGTGGGAGCTCATCAGCTGGACTCTATCGCCGCGCGGCGGGTCAGGGTCCGGCGTCAGCGGTGCCGGCATCGACGTTACCGGCGTCGAGCGCGGGCAAGGCGCCCGGTACGGGTGCGCCGCCAGGGCCCCAGCCTTCGGCCTGACCCGAGGTCCGGACGAAGTGGCGCAGGCGCTTCGGCCAGCCAGCCTGCTCGGACATGAAGGTGAACTCGGCCGGCGGGTCGCCCAGGCCGCAGTCGGCCTCGAGCGCGACGTAGGACGCGCGGGGCAGCAGCGTGTGCCAGTCGCCCTCGACGGCGGCGACGATCGGCGGGACGGGGAAGGGATGAAACCACGGTGGAATCGGCGCCTTGAGCGCCTCGAGCGTGTAGAGCCCCGACTTGTAGAGGTTCCCGCAGCCCACGTAGAGGATCCCCTCGCCGATCTCGTGCGCCACCGGGGGCAGCTCGTAGACGCGGAAGCCGGAGATCACCTGCTTGTCCGGGCTCTGCACCACCAGCCCGAGAAAGAGCGCCTCTCCGGTGACGCTGTCGCTCTGCTCCGAGCCGGGGTTCAGGATCGCGTGGGTCACGCCCATCAGCCGCAGGTGGCGGAGGATCTCCTTCTGCGAGCCCCAGCGCCCGTAGTTGATGCCGTACTGCAGGCCGGTGATGTCGGTGACGCTCTGCCGCTTCATCCCCAGGTGGGGAAAGATGCTGTGCACCAGCGGCACCGCGCTCGGGGGCAGCGAGTCGCCGATCTTCTCCCAGCCGACGAACTTCTCCGCGCGGGTGCCGTGCCGGGCGAGGAAGTTGGCGGCGACGCCCACCGTCGATTCACCCCCCGCCATCCGGTGCGTCTTGCGGAACGGCATGTCTGCGAACGCGGCCAGGTGGTAGGCGATCGCCGCGCCGACCGCGAGCTTCCCCGCGAGCCACTGCGCCCGCCAGAGGCTGACCGCGACCGCCGCCGCACCGGCCGCCATCGGCGCCATCAGCACCGTGAGGTAGCGCATCTGGTGCTGGTGGGTGTTGTACCAGACGACGATCCCCACGTTGACGATCACCGCCAGCACCACCAGCCGCCGCTTCCGGCCCGGGATGAACGGCAGCGCGAGCAGCGAGAGGAAGTAGATCGCCCCGGCGATCGGCTGGCCCTCGGTGAGGTCTCCCCAGGTGTTGAGATCCGTCTGATAGTTGAAGAGCGCCCGGGCCGAGACGTCGGCCTTGTGCGCCAGCGTCCCGTTCTCCGCCCAGACCGTCGACTCGCGGGTGTTCGCCTCCCAGGCCTCGGCGTCTTCGTTCCACGGGGTGCTGGGGAAGGTGTGCGACGCCGCGGGGTAGAGCGGGTTGTGGTACCAGATTGCGTTGCGCAGCCAATACGGCGAGGTGAGCGCGAGGCCGACGATCGCGGTGAGGATCGGTCCCCACTTCTGGCCCGCGGCGAACGCGCGCCCCGCCTTCTTCCAGCGCCAAAGCCAGTCGCAGCCGACGAGCACCACCAGCGGCACCAGCACGTAGATGCTCGAGTACTTGGCCAGCAGGCCGGCGATGTGCAGCCCGAAGAGCACCCAGGCGCGGCCGGTGTTCGCGCGCCGGGCGAAGTACCAGACGAGCAGCGCGGTCACCGACCAGAGCGCGACGATGTGGTCCGCTCCGCCCATCAGGCCGGTGTCGTAGATGAAGATCGTGGGGAAGAAGAAGAACGCGATCCAGCTCAGCCGGGTCACCTCGCGCGGCAGCGAGGGTGCCAGCGTCCGCACCAGCGCGGGGATCGCCGCGACCGTGCCCAGGACCGTGCCGAACTCGAGCAGCAGGGAGAGCCGCACGTGATCGTCGATGCCGGCGATCGGCCAGAGGAACGCCCAGGTGTAGAGCCAGGAGGCCGTCTGCGGCAGCGCCAGCAGCAGGTCGCCCTCGGGGGTGCGCACCTGGCCGCCGGCGAGCGCGTACCGTTCGGCGGCGCGCAGGTGGTACCAGGCGGCATCGTAGTTGACGTTGTCCGGCGCCAGCGTCTGCAGGCCGACCAGCCCGATGCAGACCAGCCCGAAGCCGAGCGCGAGCACCTCGAGGGGCGAGAAGCGCTCGCCGCGGTCGCGCCGGGCCGCGAGCGAGGCCAACACCTCGGTGACCCCGGCGCGCCAGCCGAGCGCGAGCAGCGTCATCGGCAGCAGCACGAAGTACTTCGGGCCGATCAACTGGAGCCAGCCGAAGAAGCCGTTGGAGAGCGCGAACACCGCGGCGCCGCTGGCGAAGGCGAGCGGCCAGAAGCCGTCGGGTCGCGCGCGGGGAGACGCCCAGCGGACGATCGCCGCCCCCACCGCGGTAGAGGACACGACGAAGAGCGCGAACAACCCCCAGGCGCCCAGCAGCGACGGGCCGACGCCGCCGACGAACTGCTGCCAGGTGAAGATCCGCGGCGCGACCCCCGCCACCCCGAGGCAGACCGCGATCAGCGCGGCCACCGACCGCCAGCGCGTCATGGGTGAACCCGTACCGCCTCGAGGTGCAAGGTGGTGACGCGGTCGGCGCGCATTCGCAGGTAGCGCGCGTGCTGCGGCGCGAAGTGGGGCTCCCACTCGACGAACGGTTGGATCTGCCGCGCCACCTCGCGGAACGTCTTGCCGTCGTCGCTGACCTCGGCGACCAGCGGAAGGCAGCGGGCCATCGCCACGTCGGTGCGGTTGCGGATCGTCAGCCAGCTGAAGTCGACCGGCGCCCCGAGGTCGACCTGATACCAGGGGTTACTCTCTTCATTGGTGTGGAAGAGGATCTTCATCGGGAAGCCGCCGCACTCGCCCTGGTCAGGATGGCAGTCGGTCCACTTGCTCGAGAGCGTGAACGGCTTGCCCTTGGCGAGATCCGGGGGCTCGCGGATCCACGCGACCACGCTGATCCCGAGCACCACCGCGGCGGCGCAGCCGAAGAGCAGGGCGCCGAGCTTGCCCCACCGCAGCTGTTGGGCGCGGGTGACCGCCGCGATGTCGAACTCGAGCTCGGAGAGGAAGACCTGGTGCGCGTCGCGCAGCACGGCGAAATGGAACGCGCTCGGCTCGCCTTGAAGTGCCGCTTCGATCGCCCCGCGGTGGGCTTGAGTGCTGGTGGCCGGGTACTCGCGGAGCACCAGCGCCACCGCCTCGCGGTGCAGCACCGCTTGAGCGTGGTTGAGCGAGGCGGGCTCGGCGGCGAGCGTGGCGGCGGCGTCCCACAGCTCGCGCACGGTCAGGCGGGTGGCCCGGCGCGACGGCGTCTCGGCTTCGACGCGCCGTCGAGCCGCGATCACCTGGGAGCCGAGGAGTTCCACCGCCATCGCCGCGCGCTGGTTAGCACAGGGAAGGCGGTTCAATTGGGGGGAATCTGGAGGGGCCCGCTCAGGGCTTGGTCGCCGCCTGGGCGGCCTGGGCGAAGACCTCTCCGGCGGCGAGCACCGGCGAGAACGCGACCCACTCACCCCGCTCGGAGACGTGGGCCGACAGGTCGGGGGAGACGATGCGCATGATCACCGGGATCCCGCGCTCGCGGGCGTGCAGCGCGATCTGCAGGTTCACCGAGTCGCTGTCGGTCACCGCGAGCACCACGCCGGCGGTGTCGAGGCCGGCCAGGTCGAGCATCTCCTCGTTGGTGGCGTCGGCGATGATCGCGTGCCGGCCCGCGAGGCGGAGGGCGGCGATGTTTCGGTTCTCCGGGTTGCGCTCGAGGATCACCAGGTGGTGCACGGTGGGCGCGAGCAGCTCGGCGACGCGGAAGCCGAGGTTCCCGGCGCCGACGATCAATGCGTGGCCCATGCCGCGGACCCGCGTCCGGCCGCGGAGCACGTCGAGCCGCCGACTCAGGACGAAGTCGTTGAGCAGCGCGAAGAGCACCGCGATGAAGCCGGCGCCGGCGAGCATCAGGGTCATCCCGAAGATCTTGATGCTGTCCGGCGCGTCCTTGAGCGCGATGTCGCCGTAGCCGACGGTCATCACCGTGGTCCAGACGAAGTACAGCGCGTCCATGTAACGAAGGTTCAGCGCCTGGGAGAAGATCAGCGCCGAGGGGAAGACGAGGAGGAACAGGCTCACCAGCGCGCCGACCAGCACCCGGTCGACGCGGGTGCGGCGGCGGACCTTCGGGCGTGGGCGGCGCGGGTTCTTCTGCGGCGGCGGCGCCGAGAGCACCTTGCGCGCGGCCTCGGCGAAGACCGGCGCCGCGACCTGGGACATGCTGAGAATCGTGACCCCGGGGATCGTCTCCGTCAGGTACGAGGCGAGGCCCGAGTCGAAGACCCGCACCACCAGCGGCAGGGCAGGGTGCTTGCGCCGGGTCTGCAGCGCGAGGTCGACATTGCCCGAGTCGCTGTCGGCCGCGAGGACCAGCGCCGAGGCGTCCGCGAGCTCCGCCGGGTTCGCCCAGCCGTCTGGGTCGGCGAGCTGGACGACGGTGGCGCCGTCCTCGCGCAGCCTGAGCGCGATCGCCCCCGCGAGCTTCCCGCCTCCGGCGATCACGATCTTCTTCATCAGGGATCGAGCACCGTCTTGTTGATCATCGGGTGGTTGTCGTCGGTCGGCCCGAAGTCGCTGTCGGGGTGCCACGCGAGGACGTCGAGCGGCTGGTCGCCGGTGACGAAGCAGTGCCGCAGCCCCGCGGGGATGAACCAGCCCTGCCCCTCGTGGAGCTCGGCGGTGCCGGTGGGCGTCTGGCAGCGCCCCCGTCCGCGGACGATGACTCCGATGCGCACGCTGGCGTGGGTGTGCGCCGACTGGTTCGTGCCCGGGGGAACGTGGAGGTGGTTGAGGCAGGGGTCTCCCCGGCGCGGCGGGCTCACCACCAGGGTATCGGTGCACCCGTCGATGTACTGCAGCCGCCCGGTGGCCTCGATCGGCCCGCCGAGCTGCCGCAGGCCCTGGTAACCGCGGACGACGATCGCCAGCCCGCGCCCGCTGCCGATCCGCACCGCGTCCGGGGCGACGAAGTACGAGCCGGCGCGGAGCAGGAAGCGATCGGGGCCGAGGACCACCTCCGACGCTTCGGTCACGAGCCCGAACGCGGTGCCGCCGCTCAGCTCGGCCGCGCCCTTCCACCCCACGACGCGCAGGCCGTCGAGCTCGAGCAGGGTGCCGCCCTCGAGCTGAAAGGGGACAAACGCGCTCATTGCAGGCGGAGCCGGTCGACGTGAACGTCGCCCGTCGCTTCGGGTGGGTTGATGAAGTGTCCGACCTTCACCGAAGACTGGGTGAGGCCCGTGGGCGTGGTCCACCGGGTGGTGTGCCACTTGCCGCCTTCGCGCACCTGCCGCTCGAACGCCTTGAGGGGGATCCGGTGCTCGGCCCAGGTGTTGGCGAGGCCGATCGCCGGTGAGCGCCAGCGCTCCTCCGAGCCGGCCTCGAGGTAGACGCGGGCGCTGGGCAGCGAGCCGCGCACGTCGACCACCACCTCGGAGTAGCCGGTGAGATCCCTGGGGATCCCCAGCCCGTCGAAGTTCACCCGCGGCTGCGCCGTCTTGTCGGCGTCGAACTGCTCGACCGCCACCACCGCCACCTGCCCGCGGCCGCTCTCCTGCTCCCAGCGCAGCTGCGCGTGGCTCTTCGGGTCGACGTCGAGGCTCCAGCGCGTCGCGTCCTCGAGCCCGTCGGCCCAGGGCGCGGGCGGGGCGGGAAACAGCAGCGGCTTGACCCCGGCGCCGATTCCCAGCGCGGCGATCAACGCCAGTGCAATTACGCCGGCGCGCCGCACCGTCTTCTTTCGGGCGGCCAGCGCCTCGGCGGCGGCGGCCTCGCGGCGCTTGAGCTCGGCTTCGGCCTTCTCGAGGTAGGCGGGGTCGAGGCCTTCGGCGACCGCGGCGTCGCGCACCGCTCCGGCGAAGTCGTCGGCGGGGCGGGTCGACTCGTCCCGGGCCTGGAGCTCGAGCGCGATCCTCACCACCTGCTGGCCGCGGGTTTGGTCCGAGCTCATCACCTCTCCCCGTACACGGTCCGTAACCACGCTTCCAGCGTGAGCAGCAGCCAGATCTTCACCCCTCGTCGAGGCCGCAGGCCCCCGGGCTTCCAGTTGACCAGGCGCTCCAGCCACCGGCGATCGAACAGGCCCCAGGGAGTCAGGCCGTCGAGCAGCCGTTCTTGTGCGAAGGCGCGAAGCGGAAGCTGAAACCACGCCTCGACCGGGACCATCATTCCGCTCTTCGGGCGGTCGATGATCGCCGCCGGCAGCAGATCGCGCACCGCCTCCTTCAGCAGGTACTTCTCCACCGGCCCGTTGCGCTTGAGCGTCGGGGGGATCTCGAAGGCGAGGTCGACCACGTGACGATCGAACAGCGGCGAGCGGGCCTTGACTCCCGAACGGGCGGCGAGGTGCTCGACCTTGGCGAGGATGTGCCCGGGTCCTTTCCAGGCGACGTTGATCGCCATCAGCCGATCGAGAAACGCGGGCCAGCGCGGGTCCTCGAACCACGGGGTGACGAGCGCTTCGAGGCCGCCCGTGGGCACCGTGCGGCGGAAGTCCGGCAGCAGGGCCTCGTCGAGGTCGGCGTACATCTTCTGGTGGGCGTGGAGGTAAGCGCGCTCGCGCGAGACCTGGGTCGCCGCGCCGTAGAGCTCGGAGAGGAGCATCGGGGAGTTCTTCGGACCCCCGAACGACGGATCGCCGCCCTCACCGTTGACGACGACGTCGAAGCCGGCCGCCGCGGCGGCGTCGAAGATCATCGCGTTGGGCACGGTGAGCGGATCGCCGTTGGGCTCGGAGAGCGCGGACACCGTGGCGTCGAAGAGGCGCCGCACGTCCTCGGGGCCGACGACGATCACCTGGTGGCGGGCGCCGCAGTGTTTCGCCACCATCGCGCTCCACTCGAGCTCGTTGCGCAGCTCGGGGCCGAAGGAGATCGAGAAGGTGTGGACGGGCCGCAGCTTGGCCGCGATCGCGACCACCAGGCTCGAATCGATGCCGCCCGACAGCGAGGCGCCGACCGTGCCGTCGGGCATCACCCGCGCCACCGCGGCTTCAATCGTCGCGCGGAGCCGATCGCGGAGCACCGGCTCGGGCGCGTACTCGGCAGGGCTCGCGGGCAGGTCGTAGGTGCGGTGCTCTTCGACCCCGGCGCCGTCGAAGGTCACCGTCGCGCCCGGAGGCACCGCGCGCACCGAGGCGACCATCGTGGTCGAGCCGGGCACGTAAGCGCAGGTGAGGTAGGCGGCGATCGCGAGCGGGTCGAGCCGACGCTCCGCACCCGCGGCGAGCACGTCGCGCAGCCGCTGGGAGTAGGCGATGCGCCCGCTGGGCAGCCGCGCCCAATAGAGCGAGCTGTGGCCGAGGGGATCGCGGGCGAGGTGAAGCGTGTTCCCTTTTGTCCAGGCGACGGCGAACGGACCTTCTCGCTGCGCGGGCTCGAGCCAGTTTCCGCTCGCGCTGGGTAGCGTCTCGCCCGGGGCCCAGGTGCCGCTATCCAAAGCTGTCGGCTCCGCCATCACTGGCGGTGGCGTCGGTGGACCAGACGACGACCCCGCTGCCGGCGTCGCCGTCGGTGCCCGGCGCCTTCGGATCCTGCATCGAACGGTAGAGCCGCTTGATCAGCTGCTCCGGGCGAATCGCCGCGAGCTCGAGGCTCCAGTTGTCCAGCCAGGCCGCCTCGCTCTTGCTGATCGACGCGTGCTGCGTTCCCTTCTCGCGCGCCGGTCTGCACAGTGCCTTGAGGGACTTGCTCCGCGCCGGCGCTGGCCGGAGTGCGACGTCGTGGACGGTACCGAAGTCCTTGAACCACGCCGGATCGTGCTTGAGCCGGAAGGCGAGGTTGCAGCCGTCAGGGGTGCAGTCGTGAAGCGCGAAGACTTCGAGCCGCGGGTTCTTGCGCAGCATTTCCCGTACCAGCTCGAACGCGTGCGCCGGGGCGCCGTCAATCGAGAGGACGGCGCAGTTGTTCTCGAAGTGAAAGTCATTGGCGAGCAGCAACTCGGCGGTGTCAGCGCTGTCGGTGATCACCGCGCGATCGAACGAGTAGGCCTCGAGCTCGGCCTGAAGGTGCGCCTTGGCTTCGGCGGGCAGCGCCCGGGGGACGATCTGCTGCGGGTCGGTGCCGTTCTTTTCGATCCACCTCGCGTGGGCATTGGCGAAGGCAAGCGGCTCCAGGTCGCCAAAAGGACGCCGCGTGGCGTTGACCAGCAGCGAGCCGGCGACGCCCACGGCCCCGAGCACGCCCGCGAGGATGCCGTTGCCAGTCGCGGCGACGCAGATCGTCAGGACCGCGGCGCCCGAGGCCACGAGGACCACCGCGGCGACGCCCTTTTTCACCCGCTTGAACTCATAGAAGAGGTTCGCGGGGAGGAACTTCACCGTGCCGTGGCCGCTCACCCGGTTGATCGCGGAGAGGAAGCCGAAGTCGGTGAACCGGTCACCGGCCGTGGGCTCGAAGACGAACGCTTTGCTGCACCCGGGGCAGAACCCGGTGATGCGTTCCTTCTTGTTCGAGTCCTTGAGGCAGTGCGCGCACTTCATGGGGCCGCCCCCTTCTTGTC
>JAYVRT010000921.1:0-3574 GCA_043776025.1 Archangiaceae bacterium
CAGCCAGGTGGAGATCCGCAAGGTCGAGGTCGCGGCAGCCGAAGGGCGTCTGGCGAAGGCGATCGGCCTGGAGTGAGTTGGAACCTGTCGCAGGAACCAGGTAGCCAGCGGCCTTGCCGTGCTCTGGCAGCGGTAGAGCTCTGAGCGGCTGCGATTTCGCCACCGGCGCAGCGTGAGTCAATTCGACCTGCTGCCGTGGCCCTGATAAGAGCGCGCTGGTGCGACGCGTGGGAGAGACGTTCGGCCGCTACACGATCCTCGCGCGGCTCACGGGTGGCAACGAGATGTATTTGTGCGAGCTGAGCGGAGCCGAAGGCTTCGCCCGCCGCGTGGTTGCCAAGCGGGCCGGTCTCGGTGGGACCCTGCAACTCGAGAGGATCCAGGCAGCCGGCGCCATGAGCCACCCCAACCTCGCTCAGCTGATCGACGTGGTGCGGCTCGACGATGGCGACTACGTCGTCAGCGAGTTCGTGCCCGGACGATCCGTGCGCGAGCTGCAGCAGCGGACCGTCTCACTGGGGCGCTCCATCCCGCTGATGGCGCTGACCAGCATCGGAGCCCAGGCGGCGCGAGTGCTCGGCTGGCTCGGTGGCCGTCCGGCGGCGCGTCACCACGGCTCGCTGACTCCACGAAACCTCATGCTCGGCGACGACGGGGGGCTCAAGCTCACCGACTTCGGCAGCTCGAGTTGGTTCAGGGAAGCGAAGGCTCCTCTCGAGATCCTCAGGTATCGCGCGCCTGAGTGGCAGCCTGGCGGCTCGGCTCAGAGCGATGTCTTCGCGCTGGGCGTGGTGCTCTGGGAGTTGCTGACGAACGAGCCCTTCGCTGGCCCGACGAGGGTGTCGACCGAGGTTCCAGCGTCGTTGACCGACGTCTTGCGTCAGGCGGTCGAGCCCGATCCTTCTGTGCGCCCCTCTGCGCGCGAGCTTGAAGAGGTGCTGACTCAGTGCGCTCGAGAGCTCGCGGCCTCAGTGGACGAGTTGAGCATTTCCCGGCTCTTGCTCGAGCTGTTCCCGAGCGGCGCCGAGCGCAGTGAAGCGACGCAGCTGGTCTTTGCACCGGCCGCCGCTTCGGCTTCCACCACGCTTGCGGGGTACCGAATGGGCGAACGGTTGGCGCGGCTGGGTCCTGCCGAGTTGGTGCGCGCAGAGAAAGACGGCTGCCCGTGCGTGTTGAAGATCCAGCGCGATCCCGGCGACCACCTGACTCACGCGCGGCTTCTCAAAGAGGCCCGCATGCTCGCATCGATCGATCAGGTCGGAGTGTGGAAGCCGAATGAGCTGATCGAAACGAAGGACGGTCGCCGAATTCTCAGAGGAAAGGCGATGGGCGGCGAAACCGCTGCGAGCTTGATCGAACGGCTCGGAGGACTCAGACCGGAGGTGGCGCTCGGGCTGACGAGGCACGTGCTGGGCTCAGTGGCCGCGGTGCACGCAGCTGGGTTCACCGGGACCACGCTCGAGCCCGAAACGGTTTTCCTTTGCACCGACGAGGATCCGTTCCACCCGATCTTGATGGAGCTGGGTCTTCTGCGCGAGAGCGTGGCGCTCGAGGATCAACAGGCCGACCTCGCGCGAGTCGGGAAGTTGCTGCGAGTCCTTCTGGGTCGTCAGCCCGGGTCTCCTGCCGTGGGGCAGTTCGGAGGGTGGCTCGCCGATCGCCCACTTCCCTTGACGGATCCTCCACCAGCAGGGTCCCACCCTGACGCCAGGCTCGCGCTCGAGGCGCGCAGCCGGCTCGATCACCTGGTCGGAGAACTTCGCTGATGGGAGACACCGCCCCCGCGCTGCCTTCGATCGACTCGCTGTCCGGCCGGACCATCGGCGGCTTCGTCGTCAAGCAACGCCTCTCTGAGGGCGGGATGGGGATGGTGTACCTCGCCGAGCACCAGACGATCGGGATGAGGGCCGCGGTAAAGTTCCTGCGTCCTGAGGTCGCGAACAGCGCCGAGTGGACCGCCCGGTTTCTGACCGAGGCCCGCGCCCTCGCCGCGCTCAACAACCGAAATCTGGTGAAGGTCTCCGAGTTCGGCGCCACGACCGACGGCCTTCAGTACCTGGTGATGGAGTTCATCGAAGGGTCGACGCTCGAGCAGTACCTGAGCGAGCAGAACGACAGGGGCCGGTTACCGCTGGCTCCGGCGCAGGCGCTTCAGTTCGCCGAGCAGATCCTCAACGGGCTGGGAGAGGCCCACAAGAAGGGCATCGTTCACCGCGACCTCAAGCCGGCCAACATCATGAAGGGCAGCGAGCACGGTGGGCAGGTGGTGCTCAAGATTGTCGACTTTGGTCTGGCCCGGCAGGACACTGTGGCCCTGCTTCACGAATCACCGTCGAGGGAGAACCAGGCCTCGCTGCTGGCCGGCACGCCCGAGTACATCGCGCCCGAACAGGCGCGCGGCCTCCGGGGCGATGGGCGTGCGGACCTCTACGCGCTCGGGGTGATGCTGTACGAGATGCTGTCGGGGCACCTGCCCTTCAAGTCGGAAAGCGTGGTCGATTTGATGAAGATGCACGCGTTCGAAGTGCCACCGCCTCTCGCCCAGGCGGCCCCCGGACTGCCCGAAGGCGTCTGCGAGTTCGTTCATCAGCTGCTCGAGAAGGAACCTGACAAGCGGCCAGGCAACGCGGACGTCGCCCGCCAGACGACACACCGGCTGCTCAAGGCGCTCGAGCGGGATTCGACCTCGATCAAGGCGATGCCGACGAGGCACGCCGAGACCTCGAAGATCGAACGGCCGGTCACCGAGTCGACCACGGCGGAGCTGATCGCGCGCAGCGTTTCCCGGCGCCGCGGGCGGGGACTCGTCGTTGCGATTGCCGGTGTCGCGGCGCTCGTGCTCCTGTGGTTGCTGTGGCCGGTTACTCCCGCGCCAGGCGGGAGCGTCCTGCCCGAGATCGCAGCGCCCGTGGTCGCCCAAGCTTCGCCTTCGCTTCCCGCGGCCGAGCCGATTTTGCCGGCGCCTGTGCCTCTCCTCAGCCCGGACAACGATCTCGCGAACCTCACGAAGAAGGTCAGGCCACAGCAGAACAAACCACCAGCGGCAGAATCGAACGTGGAGGCCGCGGCGTCGCCGCCAAGGGTCGAATTGCGCCCGAGCGGATGGGTGATCGAGAAGTTTCCGCGCTGCGCCGACCTGGGCGAGTGGCGGTCGGAAGAGAAGGCGCGCGCCGACGAGATCGATGCGCGCGTGCGCGAGCGACTTATCGACCAAAAGGTCGCACGCGAGACGATCGAGTCGACCCTCGCGAGCCTGCGTCCGGTTCAGGAGCGCATCAATCGAGCCTCGACAGGCGAGCAGTGCGCCGCGGCGAGTCAGTCGCTCGATGCGTGGGCCGAAGCGCACGGGTTGTAAATCTTCAGGGGTCGCTGGATGCGGTGTAGAACGCCGGCTCCATGAGACTCGTCTGGTGGGTAGGGTTGGCAGTCGCTTTTCTCAGCGGCTGTACGTCTGCGGTCGTGAAGACGTGCTCGGTAGTATCCGACTGCGGAGCGGGCGCTTTCCAATGCATTGATGGGTTCTGCGTGGTCGCCTCGGATGGTGGCGGTGGCGGCGGTGGCGGCGGCGGCGCGG
>JAYVRT010000922.1:0-3571 GCA_043776025.1 Archangiaceae bacterium
GGCACGATCCCCTTCTGGAAGTAGCCGCCGTTCACCTCGACCCGCAGCTTGTCGAGGATGTCGAAGCCTCCGCCGCCCATTCCTCCGTAGACACGCTCCTTCTCCAGCGTCCGATCGTTGAGGAGCAGGCCGGTCTTCAACCCCGCGAACAGGTACCAGCGGTTGCGGGTCAACTGAAGGCGCGCACCGGGGATCCCGTCGTTGAGCGCGCGGTTGGTGAACACCGAGCTGCCGCCCCAGCTGATCCGGTAGGCGTAGCCGAGGCGGAAGCGATCCGACGACACCGGGAAGCCGGTGAAGGAGAAGTTCTCCTTCTCGCCCCAGCCCGGCGGGCGCCAGTTGATCTTCAGGTAGCTGCTGTTGTCGGAGAGGGCGACGATCCCGCCCGGCTTGAGCAGCAGGTTGATCGCCAGCGCGGCCTCGGCGTTGAAGCCCTCGAAGAACGACGGCGAGGCTTTGTAGAGCACCAGGTTGCCCAGCGACTCGAAGCCGGAGAACTTGGTGTTGAAGTTGTCGTAGAACTGGGTGTTCTGGTTTCCGGCGCCGAAGCCCGCGGGAGGGCTGTTGGGCGTCGTCTCGCCCGCGTTGGCGAGCACGTTGTCGTCGGAAAGGACGAAGCTGATTCGGGTGTCGACCCAGTCGCCGGCGTGCGCGAGGGACGCGGCGAGCAACAGCGACGAGGCGAACCGGGGACGCAGTTTCAAGAAACCTCCAAGGAGAAAGTCATGGGCAGGGTTTGACCGGCTTGGGGCAGTCGAGGCCGACCCCGGGGTGGCAGCAGACGTCATCCGCGTCGCGCGGGGTGATCGTCCAACGCGGGCGGGCTGGCTGCACCTGGCGCAGGTGACCGGTGACGTCGAAGGTGGCGCCGTGCAGCTGCTTGCACGCGGTCGCCTGGGTGGCGTCGGGGTCATCGAGCCGGCAGTCGGGGTTGATCTCCGGCAGCGCGTCCTTGGTGATCAGGTTCATCCGCACGTGGGCATTCTGCGCGAGCCAGCAGTGCGCGACGGCGCCGCCGGTGGAGATCGCCGAGACCGTTGACTCATTGGCAGCGAAGGTGTGGTTGATCACGCTGTTCGCCGCCACCAGCGGGTCCGTGAGGGTTGCCGGCGAGGTGCCGTTGTTGAACGCCAGGCGCACCTCGGCGTCGCAGCCGACGTTCACCTCGATGCCCGCTCCGTAGGCCGTGGGCGGCTTCGCCGCGGTGGCGCTGGGGGTGAAGTACTGGATCCGCGCGGGCAGCGACTCGTCGAAGCCCCAGCTGGAGGGACCGCTGGGCGCCATCTCGACGATAAACTGCCCGAAGCCGGCGAAGGTGGAGCGCTCGGAGCAGATCTTCCCCTTCCACATCGCGTCCGAGGTGACGCAGTCGCTGGTGCACTGCCGCTCCATCGCGTCGGAGGGCGCCTCGTACTCACCGCCGAAGTTGCAGTTGCCCCAGAACATCGGGGTGGACTGGGTGTGCTCGCAGAAGAACGGTACTTTCCCGTTGGAGTCGAAGTCGCAGTTGGTGAAGTCGGTGGGGAAGCGCACCCCCGGCACCCGCACCAGGGCCGACTCGAGGCTCTCGAACTTCATGTTCGCCTTGTTGTGCCCGCACAGCTGGTCGGTGATGTAGGGGGGGATCTTGTCGTCCGCGCCGCAGTGCCGGTTGCCCAGCGTCACCGGGCGCGCGTACTGCAGCCACTTGTTCCACTGATCCGGAGGCAGCTGGCGGACCTTCTCGGCGATGCTCCAGGAAGGGAAGGTCAGCTGGGTGGTGCTGGTGAACTCCTGCACCGAGCCCGACAGCGTCCAGAGCAGGTCGCCCTGGTCGAGGCCGTCGGGGAAGCTGTAGTTGTAGATGAACATGCTGCCGTAGGTGCCCGGCTGGTACGAGCTGCAGCCGCTGGTGGCGGTGCAGGCCTTCTGGGAGATCTGACACTTCGGGGTTCCGCCCGCCGAGTTGCCTCCGTCCCACTGCTCGACTGGGACGAACGTGCCGTCGTTGAGCGCCTGCTGGCAGGGCTCCTTCGGCTCGTAGGTGCGGGCCACCGTCTCGATCAGGCGGCAGGAGGAGATGTCGGTGACGAAGAAGCCCGAGGGGTCGGTGCCGGTGACCACCATCAACGCGGGCTGGCCGTCGCGGTTGGGATCGTCGCTGCATGACTGCAGCAGCCGTTCGCCCGATTCGGGCGTCTTGCCGATGGTGAGAAACTCGCCCACCAGCGGGGAGCTGCGGTTGTCGGCCCCGTCGGGGATCTGCACCGTCGCCAGCGTGGGCTCCTCGAAGTAGATCGGCGTCGACAGGCCGGTGGCGTAGGTCCGGTGCGCCGGCTCGGGCAGCTGCCCTTCGACGACGCCGCCGTCGCTGAAGATCGCCGCGGGCGGCGCGTCCTCGGCCCAGACCCGCGCGGCGCCGTACTGGTGCTGGGTGCGCACCGTCGTCTGCACCACGCCGACCAGCGCCGCTGCCTGGCGATCGGCGTACCCGCCGCTGAGATCGCCCGGGACCACCCTGAAGCTGACCGGGCTGGCGAAGGTCGCGGCGGTGTTGCCGCTGGAATCGAGCGCCGTCGCGGTCACGTCGATCTGCGCCTCGCCCCGGGCGATCGCGTAGCGGCACTCGGGGCTGCCCTTCTCCAGGCCCCCGTCGGGCTTGAGCGCCGGCACCGCCGCCTGGCCGCCGTACCGCTTGGCGCAGACGGCGGACACCGGCAACGACGCCCGGCCGCCGCCGGTGTCCTGAAAGACACCCCGGATCTCGACCCGGAAAGAGGAGATCGCAGAGAGCGGCGGGGGAGGGATCTTCGAGCAGCCGACGAGGAGCAGGGCGGCGCACCAGGCACGTGGGATCATTTGACTCTCCTTCCGATCCGGCCGTCTTCGACCCCGAGCGCGATCGCCAGCGCCATCGGGTTCTCACAGTAGGACCGGGTCTGCACCGTGACGTGGCCGCACAGCTCGCTGCCGGCGAGCGCGTCGCGACAGGTGCACTTGCCCGTCGCTGGCCCCTCGGGCAGCGCCGCGACGCACGCGCTGACGTCACCGGCGCTGGCGCAATCGCCGGTGCGGCGGAAGGTGTCGACGCAAGCGCACCCCCGGCTGTCTTTGGCGCGCAGCGCATCCTGGAAGGCCTTGGTGCTCTTGCAGAAGGCGGTCTCGAGGGGATCCACGGTCCAGGCGCCGCCGACGAGGTTGCCGCACAGCTGCCCCTTCTTGCCGATCAGGTTGCCGGCGCCGTCGGTCTTCGCCGCGAGCAGGTCTTCGCAGCTGCAGGAGGCCTCGAGGTAGCCGATCAGCGAGTCGCGCAACGGAATGCCGGTCTCGATTCGGGTGGTGTTTCGCTTCAGCACCACGAAGCCCGAGCCACCCTTGGCGATGTAGTCGTTCACCGCGATCCGGTAGGTGGCGTACTTGTCGATGTCCTTGCCGTTGATCTGGATGTTGGTTCCGGAGTGCGCCCAGCAGCGGTTGCCGTTGATGTCCTCCAGGCACTGCCAGGGGGCGCGGCCGGTGCGATCATCGGTGGGGCAGTCGCTGGCGTTGTTCTTCGGATCGCACGAGAGGCGCAGGCCGTTGAGCTGGGCCT
>JAYVRT010000923.1:0-3566 GCA_043776025.1 Archangiaceae bacterium
GCATGTCGACGTCCATCGTGATCACCTGCGGCCTCAGCGCGCGGACCTTGTCCACCGCTTCCTTGCCGTTCTCCGCGGTGCCGATCACTTCGAGCGACGGATCTTTCCCGAGCGCGTCGATGATCAGCCGGCGGCAGAGCGGCGAATCATCGACGACCAAAACCCCCACTTTCGACGCCATGGCCACCCCATCAAGCCAGCAAACGACTCACCACGTCGACCAGATCCTGCCGAACCAAGTCTCCCTTGGTGATGTAACCGTCGGCCCCCGCTTCCATCCCCTTTTTCTTGTCGGCCTCGGAGCCCCGGGTAGTCACAATCACCACAGGCAGTTTGTGCAGGGTTGGGTGACTCTTCAACCTTCTGGTCAGCTCCAGACCGTCGACCCTGGGCATCTCGAGGTCGGTGACCACCATGTCCACCGCCTCCCGGCCCAGCCTTTCCATCGCCTCGGCGCCGTCGTTGGCGTTGACGATCTCGTAGCCGACCGCCTCGAGCAACGAGGAGAGCAGCTCCCGGGTGAGCGGCGAGTCGTCGACGACGAGGATCCGCCGCCGGGTCACCGCGGCCGTCTTGCGGGGCGCGGAGGAGATCGCCAGCGCCCGTCCGTGGGCGGTCGCGACCAGGTGGGCCGCGGAGAGCACCATCGCCAGGCTGCCGTCGGCCAGGGGGGTGGCCCCCGAAAGGTGGGCGAAGCGGGAGAGCATCCCCTTGAGGGGCAGCACGGCTTGAACCCGCTCCTCGAGCACCCGGTCGACCGCGATTGCGGCCGATTGGCCCCGGGCTCTCACCAGCAACACCAGCTCGCCGGCGTTCGCCGCCCGCTCGGGAGCGGCGCCGAGCACCGAGGAGATCGACGCGAACGGCACCACCTCGTCCGAGATGTTGAGCGCGTGGCGGCCGGCGAGCTCACGCACCTGTTCCTTGTCGACCTGCAGCGCGTGCTGAACGCTGGCCGCCTGGAGGCACAGCCGTTCGGCCCCCACCTCGACGAACAGCAGCGGCGCGACGGTGAGCGAGATCGGCACCCGCAGCTCGAAGCTCGCGCCGCGCCCGGGCGTGGAGACGGCGATCACCTCGCCCCCGAGGCTGACCATCCGCACCCGCACCACGTCGAGGCCGACGCCACGACCGGAGAGGTCGGTGACCTCGGTCTTCGAGCTGAAGCCCGCGAGGAAGATCAGGTCCAACGCCGCCTCGTCCGACAGGGCCGCCGCCTGGACTTCGGTCAGCAGCCCCTTCGATACCGCGACCTCGCGCAGCTTCACCGGGTTCAGGCCCTTGCCGTCGTCCTCGACCCGCAGCAGCAGCCGTTCGCCCTCGCGCTGGGCGCGCAGCGACAGGTGGCCGCGAGGAGACTTGCCGGCCTCGGTGCGCTCGGCCTTGGTCTCCAGCCCGTGATCGAGCGCGTTGCGGACCAGGTGCATCAGCGGCTCTTTGAGCGACTCGAGCACCGAGCGATCGACCCGGGTGTCCTCGCCCTCGAGATCGAGGTCCACGTCCTTGCCCAGCTCGCGCGACAGGTCCCGAACCATTCGCTGGTAGGGCTCAAAGAGCACCCCCAGGGGCAGCATCCGCAGGCTCTGGATCTCTTCCGACAGCTGGGTGAGATCGCGCAGCTCTTCGTTGGCGAGCAGCTTCCCCTCGCGGTGGAGCTCGGCGGCGGTCTCCTTCGCCCGGGCGACGCGGCTGGTGAGCTCGAGGCCCACCGCCCCGAGGTCCTCGGCGAACCGCTGGATCTGCTGCAGCTCGCGGGTCAGCCGCAGGCGCCGTTCGGCCGCGAGCTCCCGCCGCCGGCTGCGGGTGATCAGGCTGGTCACCGTCGAGGTCAGGGTGTCCAACGACTGCTGGGAGATCTTCACGCTCGCGTCGGCGCGCGGCGTCTGCTGGGCCTGGGTCGGAACCACCACCGCGCTGCGCGAGGCGGTGCCCGGGGCGTCGGCGGGGTCGAGCAGCTCGACCGTCTGGGGCGACGAGGGCGGAGGCGGCGGCGCGGACGCGGCCGGCACGGAAGCGGCGCCTCCCGCCTCGATCTTCTCGGCGGCGCTGCGCTGCTTGAGCCACTCGAGCAGGCGGGGCAGATCGGGCGGGCTGCCGGTCGACGCGCCGGAAAGCACCATCACCGCGTCGGAAGCGACCAGCAGCGCGTCGGTCGAGGCGGCCTGGAGCAGGTACTTGATCGGGTGCGCCGCCCGCACCACCTCTTCCATCTCGTGGACGAGCGCGTTGATGTCGGGGAAGCCCATCATCCGGGCCTCGCCCTTGAGGCCATGGAGCTCGCGCAGCGCCGCCTTGCCCGCCTCGAGGTCGGCGACGCCCTCGAGCTGCATCAGGTAGCGCCCGATCTTCTCGAGCCGCTCGACCACCAACTCCCGGAACTGCTGGAGCAATTTCTCGCGTGGGGTGGCCATTTCCGTCTGGGCTTTCAGGTCTTCCAGCGCTCGACCAGCGTCGAGAGGCTGCCGGAGAGGGCCACCAGCCCGTTGTTGGCCGAGGTCAGCTGCTTCGTCGCCGCGAGGCCCTGCTGGGTGATGCCGAGGATGTCGGCCATCGCCTCAGCGAGCTGATCGGTTCCCGACTGTTGCTGTTGGGTGGCCAGCGTGATTCCCCGGGCAGCACTCGAGGTCTCGTTGGCAAGGCGGACCACGTCGGCGAGCGCGCGGGTGACCTCACCAGCGAGCGCAGTGCCGCTGGTCGTCTGCTCCAGGCCGCGCTCAGTGGCTTCGACCGTGACCAGCGTCGCCTCGCGAATTTCGCTGATCAGCTCCTCGATCTCGGTGGTCGACTCGATCACGTTCTCTGCCAACCGACGCATCTCCGCGGCGACGAGGGTGAAGCTGCGGCCGACCTCGCCCGCGCGGGTGCCCTCGAGCTCAGCGGAGAGCGCGAGGAGATCGCTGCGGTCGGCGACGCCGGTGATGAACTCGACGATCTTCCCAATCTGCTGCACCCGCCGTTGCAACCGGGCCACGGCTTCGGCGATCGAACGGTTGTCCTGACGCATCCGGTCGACGGCGCGGCCGAACGCCTCGGCGCTCGCCTGCCCTGCCTGGGCCGAGTCGAGCGTCTTCTGGGAGATCTCCGAGACAGCGCTGGCGTTGAGCGAGATTTGACGCGCGCTCTGGGCGAGCTCCTCGGTGGTGGCGCTGGTCTGGTTGAGGCTCGAGGCCTGGTCGGCGGCGCCGGCCTCGTACCTGCCCGAGGTGCCGACGAGATCTCCGGTGGTCGAGGCGATCTGCACCCCGGCCTGCTTCAGCTGGGCGAGCGCGGTGTGCAGCTGCGACTGCATCAGGCTGAAGGTGCTCGTCACTGCCCAGACCTCGTCGGAGGCGGCGAACACCTGGGGCCTGGAGAACTCGCCGGCGGCCATCCGGTTCGCCTCGGCCGCGACCCGGCGCATTGGCTCGGCCATCACCGAGCCGCTCGCCCAGGCGGTGACCAGCGCGGTGCCGAGCACGATCGAGATCAACAGCGCCAGCTTTCCGTAGAGCGCCCAGCGCTGCTGCTCGGCGAGCTGCCGCTGCTGCGCCGCCGGCGCCGCGATCACCGCCTCCAGCGCGGTGCGG
>JAYVRT010000924.1:0-12431 GCA_043776025.1 Archangiaceae bacterium
GCCCCGTTAGAGCGCCGCGCGCCCCGACTCACTTCGTGACCATTTCATAGGTCCCGTCCCACTCCGGCCCCGGCGGCTGCTCGAGGAAGCGAGCGCACCGCTCGGCGAAGATGCTCGAGGGAGCATCGGCCTTCTCGGCGAGGAACTGCTCGCGCGCCTCGGCGAAGCGCCGCTCGCGGTAAAGCTTCAGGCCCGCCTCGAAGCGGTTCCGCACCCTCGCCTGCTCGGGCGTCAGCTCGCCCCTCGCGGCCAGCAGTTCGAAGATCTTCACCGGCCGGGCCTTGCCCTTGACCTTCACCACGTCGAGCTCACGGACCTCTATCTCTTCCCGTGCTGCTTCGCGGGTCGTCTCGGAGATCAGCAGCGCGGTGCCGTACTGCTTGTTCGCTCCCTCGAGGCGGGAGGCGAGGTTCACGTTGTCGCCGATGGCGGTGTAGTTCAGCTTGTCGGTCGCGCCGATGTTGCCGACGATCGCCACCCCGGTGTGGAGCCCGTAGCGCACGGTGAAGGCCACCTGCCCACCGGCCTTCCACTCGGCGGAGAGCGCGACCGCCGCGGCGCGCATCTGGAGGATCGCCTGGCAGGCGCTCGCCGCGTGGTTCTCTGAGTCTCGGGGCGCGTTCCAGAAGGCCATGATCGCGTCCCCCTCGAACTTGTCGACGTAGGCGCCGTGCTTGATCAGCACCTTCACCATCAGGTCGAGGTACTGGTTGAGCATCGTCACCAGCGCTTCGGGCTCGAGCTGCTCGGAGATGGTGGTGAACCCGGCGACGTCACAAAAGAGGATCGTCAGCTCGCGGCGCCGGCCCTGGAGTGTCGCCTTCCCTTCGCCCTTCAGCAGGTCGGCGGCCATCTCCGGGGAGAGGTACTGGCTGAGCGCACCCCGGGCGATCTCACGCTCGCGCAGGCCCTTCACCATCTGGTTGAACCGGCGGGCGAGATCGCCCAACTCGTCGCGGCCCAGCGGCGGGACCTCGGTCTGCAGATCGCCGCCGGCGACTCTCCCCGCGGCAGCCGCGATCTGGGCGATCGGCTTGCTGAGGCCCCGCGAGAGCACCACGGCCGAAGCGACTGCGAGGAGCACCAGCAGCCCGCCGAGCTGCGCCTGGGTCCGGCGCACCGCGGAGACGGTGTCGAGTTCGCGCTCGCGCGAGTAGAACAGTCCCGCCGACACCGGGCCGGGCGTGAGGTATGCCCCCGGCTCGAACGCCTGGGCGAAGTGGGGAACACCCGCCAGCACCACCTCGGGACGCCCGCCGTCGGCCTGCTCGGTGAGCCACGCCATCGCCGCGGCCTCGAGCCGGGCGGTGACCTCGACGCCGGCGTCGTGCCGCCCGAAGGTGCTCTCCACCACCATGCCGTGGTCGACGAAGAGCGCGTCGACGCCCACCGCCGCCAGCGGCGTCAGGTCGACGCGGTGCGAGGCCACCACCGCCACGCCCGCCAGCTCGTCCGAGCCGGTGCCGGGCGTGTGGTAGGTGACGTGGTTCACCTCGGCGAAGTAGAGGCCGTGTTCCAGCCCAGGGATGATCGGCGCTCGGGTGCGCAGCCGGGGGCCGCTCCAGAGCATTCGCGCGGCGTCCGATCCTTCGGGGATGGAGTGGATCAACTTCGAGACCTGTTGGTTGCCCAACACTTCGTCGGTCAGCTCGAACTGCTTGACGTCTCCAGCGCTCCCCCAGGCCACCGAGCCGTCCTTGCCGATGAGCAGGAGCAGGTCCTGCTCGGGGAGGTGGTCGCGATCCACCGCGAGGTACTCGTCCATCCAGGAGCCGAAGTAGTCGTTGCCAATCTGCCGCAGTTCGGTGGCGTCTTCCTGGCCGAGCCCGTTGCGCGCCGAGAGCCGCCCGCGGATTCGTGCGTCGTTGACCAGCGGGCGCAGCAGCAGGTGAAGCCGACGATCTTGATCGAGCAACGTCGCACGCACCACGTCGGCCGCGCCTTGCATCGCGGCGAACGAAGTCTGGGCATAGGTCTTCCCGAGTTGGTCGGAGGCGACGCCCGTCGTAATCAACACCAGCGTCAGGATCAGGCCGACGAGGACGAGGAAGATCTTCGGGCCAAACCTCACTTCCAGCTGTCCTCGATGCCGACCGCCTCTCCCACTGCGCCGCCATCGGGCTTTCGCGCTCCATAGTCCTGGTCGAGGAGACGCTTGTGGTTCTTCAGCAGCTCTTCCAGTCCGCTCGAGCCATCGAGCTCGAGGTCGACATGCGTGGTCTGCCCTTCGACGATCTCCACCGGCAGCTCGGCCATCGTCTTCACCGAGCGGTGCCAGCCGACGAGCGTCTGCTTCCCGGCTGGAATGCCATCGATCTTGAAATGCGCCGACGACCCCTCGCCGGTGGCGAGCACGAGATAGCGGTCGTTGGGGACGACGAAGACGGTGGAGATCATCTCCCGGTGGATGTCGCAGAAGACCTCCACGGGCCCGAGCACCTGCAGCGGCTTGGAGACGTACTTCACGCCCGGCTTGTACTTGTCGGAGTCGATCGTGGCCGGCGTCTTCGTCGGGGAGAAGACGTGGTGGTAGAGGGTGTTGTCCGGCTCGTCGTTGCTGAAGACGACGGTGCCTCCGAAGATCACCGGGAGCACCACCGACTGAAACGAGCGGCCCGACTGCGACATCTGCGCTGGCTTCTCCGGCGGCTTCGACTTGAAGCCCTTGAGGAAGACGAGCGCGTTCTTCACCGCCCCCGGCTTGCCGTCCTTCTTGACGGTCAGCGTCCCCTCGACCGATCCGCCCGCGTCAGCGAGGACCGGAGCCAGCACCATCAGCAGCAGCAGAGCGCGCACGCGCAGGAAGATACGCCAGAGCGTCCCCGGTCACAGCGCCAACTGCCGCCACAGGCCCGGCAAGCGCTGGTACCCCCGGGAAAGGAACCACTCGAGCGCGGCCTCGATCCCCTGCCCCGAGACGAAGGCGTTGCCGACCGCGAGCGCGCGCTGGGAGACGAGGTTCTGGGCCGGCACCTTGTTCGCCCCGCGGGCCAACGCCTTCACCGCGGCGTCGGGCTGGCCGGCCAGACGGAGCGCCGCCGCATGGAGCGCGTAGACTTCGGCGGGGTCGACCTCTTCGGTCCACGCGGTCGAGTTCTCCTCGAAGAGATCCAGCGCCGCCATGAAGTCGTTTCTCGCCTTCGACAGCTCGAGGCTGTCGCGACCGGCGAGGTAGCGCTGCAGACGCAGCCGGCCGGCGAGCGCTCTCGACCAGGCGAGCAGCATCGTCCAGCCGTTGCCCTCCGACGCCTTGCGCGCCTGGGCGACAAACCCGTCGGCCTTGAGCAGCTCTCCGCGGGCGAGCGCGACCCCGGCGAGGACCAGCGGCGCTTCGGCTGTGGCGGCGTGGTTTCCCACCGCCACCGAGAGCACCGCGTAGCGTTCTTCCGAGGCCTCCGCGCCGTCCCAATCTCCCAACTCCAGCTGTACCAGGGCGACGTTGTGGGTGGCGATCGCCTCCCTCCGGCGCCAGCCGATGGTGCGCGCCAGCTCGAGCGAGCGTTCGAACCCCCGCTCAGACGCCGCCGGCTCGCCCTGCCCGAGGTGGAGGATCGCCCGCGCGTTCCACGCCAGGCATTGGCCGCTCAGGTCGTTTCGCTCGGTGGCGAGCGCGGTCATCTCCTCTGCGAGCGCGAGCGCGCGGGCAAAGTCGCCCAGGCCCGAACAGGCGATCTCCTCAGCGCGGACGAAGCCGAGGACCTCGGGGTCGCTGCCGAGCACCTCAACCGGCACCCGGGACCGTACCTTCTCGCAGGCCTTGAGCGCGTCGGCCGGCCTCCCGAGGATCTCACAGAGAAACCAGCTCCAGCTCTTCGCCCAGCGAACCCACAGCTGCGCCGCCACCGCGCCCTCGCCGCGCTCGAGCCGCCGTTCGAGATCTCCGAACGCGCGCAGGGTGTCTTCTTTTCGCACCAGGTGGGAGAGCGCCTCGGCGCGGGTGAGGTCGATCAGCGCCAGCGCGTCGTCCGAGCCGAGCGCCTCCCAGCGATCGAGCAGCCCCCGCTGCTGGCCGGCAACGACCTCTCCCGCGCCCACGGGGGCCAGCGGTGAGGCGGCGAGCGGCGCCCGGCCAATCGGCGAGAGCGTCGCCAGCGCCTTCTCCGGCTGGCCGGCGAACAGCTGGGCCTCGGCGATCCGTCGCAACAGGACCGCGCGCCGCACCCCCTGCGCGGGCTGGGCGGCGGCAGTGAGCGCGTCGAGCGAGGCGCTGGCCTCTCCGCGGGCGGCCAACGAGTGGGCCCAAGCCTCCCGCCACAACGAAGCCTCGGGGCCCTCGACGACGTGGAGCGCGAGCGGAAGCAGCTGATCGGCGGCCTGCTCGAAGTGGCCGACGAGGTCACGCAGCTTCGAGCTCGCCCAGGTTCCGGC
This sequence comes from Archangiaceae bacterium, assembly GCA_043776025.1. GTDB lineage: Bacteria > Myxococcota > Myxococcia > Myxococcales > Myxococcaceae > JAYVRT01. The sequence goes on from JAYVRT010000924.1 coordinate 4,369, forward strand.
CGTCTTCCGCCAGGCTTCCACTTGCAGCCCGGGAACCGTCGCGAGCACCGCCCGACGCACCTTGGAGTCGTCGAAGCCCAGGGTCGCGCCGAACGGCCCGTCGGGATCGCGCACCACCAACTGCGCCGCCTCGAAGGGAGGGGCGCCTCCCATCGCCTCCAGCGCTCTGCTGAGGAACCGTTCTCCCAGCACCGACGCTCCCTGCGCCACGCCCCAGACCGCCTCGCCCCGCGCCTTGAGCGCCGCGACCCGCAGGGCGTCATGGGTGAGCGGCGGGGCCGCGCCGGGGGTCCGCTGGAGAAAGCGCCACACCCCCAGCGCGAGGCCCGGGTTTCCCTTCGCGCCCGCCGCGAGCTGTCCTGCCTCAGCGGACTCGCAGCCTTGCTGCTCCAAGACCGCGGCAATCGCCTGGTCAGCCAACGGGGAAAGCCGGGCGAGGAGCACCTGCTTCTGCTCGAGCCAGCGCGCGCGGTGGTTGAGGAATCTCAACGTCGCATGTTCCGGGGCGGAGTCAGCGGTGAGGACCACCCGCACCGGCAGGCCGTCGAGCTTTGCGAGGAAGTCGAAGAAGTCGGTGGTCTCGTCGTCGGCGCGGTGGGCGTCGTCGATCGCCACCACCCGCAGGCCGCCGTCGCCCCGCTGCGCCAGACAACGGGTCAGCTCGGTGAAGGCACCTTCCCGGCGGCTGGCAGAGTCGAGGCTGGCGGTGACGAACTCAGGAGTGGCCGGGCCGACGAGCGAGGCGAGCAGCTCGGCTGCCTGGCGCCGTTGCCCCGGCTCGAGTGTCGCCAGGGGCGGCCGCTCGAGCAGCGCGGCCACCAACTGCGCGGGCGGCGCGGGGTCGACTCCCGTCACCTCGCTCAGCAGCTGCGCCAGCGTTCCCTCGGGGCGGCACTTGATCGAGATCAGCGGCGCGCCCTCACCGCCGACCGACGCCGCGAGCAGCCCAAGGAAGTGACTCTTCCCCTGCCCTTCGGGGCCTTCGAGAAGGCAGACGCGGCGCTCAGCCAGCAAGGCGTCGGCGAGGGCCTGCGGCGCGGGCGAGGGGGTCAAGCGGCTCAAAGTCTAACCCCACTGCAGCCGATCGAGGCCGGCTTCCCTCGATCAACATGGCCCGGCCCCGAGACGTGTCAGGATGGCGCACCGTGCGCTGCCTCTGGATCCTCGTCGGCCTGGCGACCCCGGCGTGCGTCTGCGCCAAGCATCCGCCGGCGGCGAACACCGTCGAGACGCCGGCGCATACCGCGGAGGCCTCGGAGAAGCTGTTCGCGAAGCTGCTGCCGCTGCATCACCCGCTGGCGCCGGCCGAGCCGGGCAACAAGGTCTCGGTGCACCCCGAGCAGCCCCAGTCGTTCTGGCAGTACGTCCAGTCCGGCCCGGTGCGGCCGACCGCGGTGCGCGGTGTGATCTACGTGCTGCCGCTGGGCGACTTCACCGTCGAGCAGCGCGCCGCCGTCGAGTCCGCCCAGCTGTTCCTCGCCGCGTTCTACCAGTTGCCGGTCAAGGTGCTTCCGGCGGTGCCCGGGAGCGAGGTGCCCAACGAGGCCCGCCGAAAGAACCCCGCCACCGGGTTGCCACAGCTGCACACCCGGTGGGTGCTCGACACCCTGCTGCCCCCCCTGCGCCCCGCCGACGCGGTGGCGCTGCTCGCCTTCACCCCCGAGGACCTCTACCCCGACCCAGCGTGGAACTTCGTCTTCGGCCAGGCCTCGCTCACCGAGCGCGTCGGGGTCTGGTCGATCAACCGGTTCGGCGACCCGGTGAAGGACAAGGTCGAGTTCACCCGGCGGACACTCAAAGTCGCGGGCCACGAGACGGGGCACATGCTTGGGCTGCAGCACTGCCTCTTCCACGCCTGCCTGATGAACGGCAGCAACTCGCTGCCCGAGTCGGACGCCCAGCCGCTGGAGCTGTGCCCGGTCTGCCTGCGCAAGCTGCAGTGGAACATCGGCTTCGACGTGCGGTCGCGGTTTGGGGGCCTGAGCGACTTCGACCGGATCGCAGGCCTCGACCTGGAGCACACCTTCATCGAGAAGAGCCTCGAGGCGCTCGAGGCGCCCTGAAGACTTGACGAAGGTTAAGGTGGCCGCGGCGCCCCGATCACCTGAAGGAGCACGTCGAAGTCGAAAGGCTTGTCGAGCCGGCGGTTCGGTACCGAGGCGAGAAATGCGGTCGCGGTGGGGGTGCAGGCGCCGCCGGAGAGGAAGACGATCCGTGCCGCCTGGGCCGGATCCAGGCGCACCACGGCGGCGTGGAAGTCCATGCCGGTCATCCCCGGCATCATCAGGTCGCAGAGGATCAAATCGAAGCGCTCACCAAGGGTGAGCAAGGCCAGGGCGTCTTCAGCGCGGTGGAAGCACCGCGCCTCGTGTTGCGGGCCCAGGGTTCGAACCAGCACCCGTCCGATCGCGCGGTCGTCGTCGACGATCAGAACCCGGGACCCGGGCGGAGGATGACTAGAGGGCGGCACGGCACGGACCTCCGAGCACCGCGCGAACGGCCTGCCCGAGGCTCTGGGCGGTGTATGGCTTCTGCACGAAGGCGGCAGTGGAGCTCGAGACCCCGGCGCGAAGCACGGTGTCGTTGGTGTAGCCAGAGACGAACAGCACCTTGAGCCCGTTGCGCAGCGCCTGGACCTTCTCCGCGACCTCGCGGCCGTTGAGCCCGGGCATGACCACGTCGGTGACGAGCACGTCGATGGCCCCGGGGTGCGAACCGACCACCCGGAGCGCGTCGACGCCGTCGCTCGCCTCCAGCACCGAAAAGCCTTCCTCTCGTAGGATTCGCGCACCCACGCGGCGCACGTCGGCCTCGTCCTCGACCAGGAGCACCGTCTGCTGCCGCCCGTTCTGCTCTGCTGCCAGCGGCAGACTTTGCGTGGCTGGCGCCGGCTCGACCTCGGGCAGCAGGACGGTGAAGGTCGCGCCTGTTCCGGGGCTGGAGTCCACCAGCACGTGGCCGCCACTCTGGCGGACGATGCCCAGCACCGTCGCGAGCCCGAGCCCGTTGCGGCCGACGACGGCCCCGGCGTTGACGAACGGCACGAACAGCTGACGCATCGCCTCACTGCTGATCCCCACCCCGTCGTCGCGAACGCTCAGCTCCGCCCAGCGGCCCTCACCCACGCCGGGATGGAGATCTCGGAACGCGGCGTCGACGTCGCGGACCCGGGTGGCGATGGTGATCCGCCCCCCTTTCGGCAGGGCGTCCCGGGCGTTCAAGACGAGGTTGAGCAACACCTGCTGGAGCTGCGCAGCGTCGGCCCGCACCCAGGTGCGCTCGCGCGGGAGGGGGGTGGCGAAGTCGATGTCTTCGCCGATGACGCGCCCAAGGGTTCGCGTCATCGCGATGACGGCCTGGCCGAGATCGAGGACCTCGAGCTTTTGGACCTGTTTGCGTCCCAGTGCGAGCAGTTGGCTGGTGAGCCCGGAGGCGCGCTCGCAGGCCGCGGCCGCCTCCTCGAGCATTTCTCTCACCTCGACGCTGCCTGGCTCGCGCTTGAGCAACAGGCTGACGTTGCCGGCGATCACCGCCAGGGCGTTGTTGAAGTCGTGGGCGACTCCGCCCGCCAGCTGCCCGTACGCCTCGAGGCGTTGGGCTTCGAGAAATTGCTCTTCCAGTCGCCGACGCTGGGTGATGTCACGCATCACCAGCAGCAGGCCGTCGTCCGAGCGGCTCGCGCTCGCCTCGACCCAGACCGCGCTGCGGTCGACCCTGAGGATTCGAAATACGGCCGGCCCTTGCGCACTGCCGGTGGCGACGCCACGGAGCGCGGCGCGGAGTGAGTCGACGTCTTCGGGTGCGACGAGGTCATAGAAGAGCTGCTCGGCGAGCGACTCCGGGGTCCGCGCGAGGATTCGGGTCGATGAAGGCGAGACCCAGGAAATTCGTGAGATCGCGTCGAGTTGGCAGACAACGTCGGTGGCGTGGTTCGCCAGCAAGCGGTAGCGGGCCTCCCTGTCGGCCAGCGAGGCGGTGTCCACGGCCGGGCAGAGAGTCATGTGCACCTGAAGCCCATGCAGAAACCGCACCCGGCGGCCGCGTCAAAACGGTGACGCGCTCGACCGGCACGTCGGTTGCTCGGATCCGCTTGGAGACGAATCGATGCACGACAAGCTCGCAGCACAGGTTCGAGAGGTATTCGGGGCGTCCGAGCAGACCGGGCCGTTGGCCGAGCTCCTGGCGCGGATCAGCGCGAGCTACGCGGCGGCGGACGGCGAGCAGGCGATGTCGAAGCGGATCCTGACGATGGCGGCCGAGGACCTCGCCGAAGGAAACCGCGCGGTGCGCGCCGAGCGGGAGCGTCACCGTCTCCTCGAGGAGGAACGCGATCAGTTCTTCAACGGCTCGCTCGACCTCTTCTTCATCGCCGACTCGGATCTGCGCCTGCGACGAATCAACGAGCGCTGGCAGCCGACGCTCGGGCTGGGCCGGGGCGAGCTGCTCGACCGGACGCTGTCGGAGCTCGCCTGGCCCGAGGATCGCCCGCGATTCGAGCAAGCGCTGGCGCGGCTGCGCGCCGGGGTCGACTTGACCGCCTACGAGGTGCGGTGGCGCCATCGCGACGGGCGGCCCCGGTACATCCTCTTGAGCTGCCGGGCGCCCACGCCGGGTGACCGGTTGGTCTACGGGGTCGCGCACGACGAGCACGACCGGCGGCGCCTCGAGCTCGAACTGCAGAGTGCCCAGAAGCTCGAGGCCGTCGGCCAGCTGGCGTCGGGGATCGCCCACGAAATCAACACCCCCTGTCAGTTCGCTGGGGACAGCCTCCAGTTTGCTCGCGACGGCGCGGGCGCTCTGGTGACGCTCGTCGGTGCGCTGGACCGCCTGATCGGGCAGCTGCGCGAGGGCGCTCCGCCCGCCGCCGACGCGCTGGCGCAGCTGGCGGCGTTGCGCGAAGAGCTCGATACCGACTACCTCGCGGTCGAGGTGCCAAAGGCAATCGACCGCGCGCTCGAGGGCATCGGCCGGGTGACGGAGATCGTCCGAGCGATGAAGGACTACGCCCACCCGGACTCGGCCGAGGTCCAGGCCGCGGACCTCAACCACACCATCGGAACCAGCCTGATCGTCTGCCGCAGCCAGCTCAAGCACGTCGCCGACGTGGAGACGGACTTCGCGGCGCTCCCACCGGTGCTCTGCCACGCCAGCGAGCTGACCCAGGTCTTCTTGAACCTGCTCGTCAACGCGTCGCACGCGATCGCGGACGTGCAGAACGCCACGGGCCAACGGGGGAAGATCCGGATCTCGACCCGGGTCGAGGGCGCCGCGGTGGTGATTGCCATCGCCGACACCGGCAGCGGAATCCGGGAAGAGATTCAGGCCAGGATCTTCGAGCCCTTCTTCACCACCAAGGAGGTTGGCCGTGGCACCGGGCAGGGCCTGTCGATCGCCCGCAACATCATCGTCAACCGACACGGTGGCGCGATGTGGTTCGACAGCCGCCCCGGCGAGGGCGCGACGTTCTTCGTCCGGATCCCCCTTCACCGCACCGAGTCGAACCAGGAGGCGGCGTGACCCGGGTCCTCTTCGTCGACGACGAGCAGGTGGTCCTCGACGGGCTCGCGAACGCGCTGCGCCGTTACCGCAAGCAGTGGACGATGGGCTTCGCACGCGGCGGTGAAGAGGCGCTGGGGCAGCTCGCCGACGGGCCGTGGGACGTGATCGTCACCGACGCGCGAATGCCGAAGATGAACGGCACCCAGCTGCTCACCGAGGTGATGCGCCGCCACCCCGCAATGGTGCGGATCGCACTCTCGGGCCAGACCGACGAAGGGGCGATCGAAGGGTTGGTCGAGGTGGCCCACCAGTTCCTCTCCAAGCCCTGCGATCACAGCCGGATCTTCGAGGTGGTGGAGCGGACCTCCCAGATGCTGCCGCTGCTGGAGAACCAGGGGCTGCGACGCATCGTGGCGAGCATCGGGCAGCTGCCACCGCTGCCTGATACCTACGGCCGGCTCACGGCGCTGTTGGAGCAACCGGGGGTCAGCCTCGCCGAGATCTCGAAGGTGGTGGAGGCGGACCCGGGGATTGCCGCCCGGATGCTCAAGGTCGTGAACTCGGCGTTCTTCGGCCTGGCGCAGAAGGTGGTCTCGGTGGCGAGCGCGGTCAACTACCTCGGCCTGTCGACCGTGACCAACCTCGTGCTGTCGTTGGGCATCGGCAAAGCCTTCCCCACGGTGGCCGAGTCGATGGTGAGCGCCCACTTGGATCATGGCCTCGCCGTGATCCGGATTCTGAAGCTGCTGCCGCGCGACCCGCTGAGCGAGACGGCGGTCAACGCCGCGTTGGTGGTCGATGTCGGGATGCTGGTGTTGGCTGCCCACCGCCCCGCGGAGTACGCGCAGTTGCTGACCGCCTCCGGCGGCGATTCCCGTTCGCTGACCGAGGGCGAACAGCAATCCTTCGGCGCGACCCACGCAGCGGTCGGCGCCTACCTGCTTGGCATCTGGGGGCTGCCGGCGCCCCTGGTCGAAGCGGTGGCCAAGCACCACCTGCCACCCGCGCTCGCGCTCGGCCCTTGCGCCGCGCAGCGCCTCTTCGTCGCTGACGCTGCTTGCGCTCCCCCGTCGGTTGCGCCCGAGTTGGCGCAGCGGGCGCTCGAGCTTGGGTTGGGCCCGCTGCTCGCCCAGGCGACGCAGCTCGCGCAGCCCGGGAGTCCCAAATGAAGCCGCGCCTGCTTTGCGTCGACGATGAGCCGATGGTGCTCGAGGGGCTGTACCCCAACCTCCGCCAGCACTTCGACACTGACCTCTGCTTCACGCCCCAGGCCGCGCTCGACCGGCTGAAGACGCAGCCGCCCTACGCGGTGGTGATGTCCGACATGCGGATGCCGGGGATGAGCGGCGCCCAGCTGCTCGCCGCGGTGAAGGCAGGCTGGCCCGACACCACCCGGGTCCTGCTCACCGGCCAGGCGGAGATGGCATCGGCGATCTCCGCGGTCAACGAGGGAGAGATCTTCCGCTTCCTCACCAAGCCGTGCCCGGCGCCGGCGCTGGTGCAGGCGCTGAAGGCGGCTGCGGCCCAGCACGGGCTGGTCACCGCCGAACACGAGCTGCTCGACCGCACCCTCAAGGGCAGCATCCTCGCGCTCGCCGAGGTGCTCGCGGCGGTGCAGCCGCGGGCCTTCGGGCGCGCTGGGCGGATCGCGAAGATCTCGGTCGCCGTCGCGAAGCACCTGGGCCGCACGGACACCTGGGCCCTGGAGATGGCCGGGCTGCTGTCGGTGGTGGGGTTCGCGGGGCTGCCAGCCGAGACGGTGGAACGGGTCTTCTCCGGCGAGGTGCTCAAGGCCGACGAGCAGGCGATGGTCGACCGGGTGCCGAAGCTCACCGAGCAGATGCTGGGTCACATTCCCCGGCTGGAGCCGGTGAGGACCCTGCTCCAGGCCCTGCTCGACCGGAAGAACGCGGTGACCACGCTCGAGGCGAAGGTGCTTCGAGCGGTGGCCGACTGGGACGCGCTCGACGCTCGGGGCGTCATCGGGCGGGCAGGCATCGACCGGGTGGCCGAAGCGCAGAAGCTCCCCCCAGAGCTGGTCGCCGCGATGTGCGCGGTCGAAGCGACGATGACCGGGGAGAGCACGCTGGTGAAGCTGCCGCTGGCCGAGCTCTACCCGGGCCTCGAGCTCGCCGATGACGTCCGCACGAACGCCGGGGTGCTGCTGCTTTCGCGGGGCTTCACGATGACCGCGGCCACCCTCGAACGGGTGCGCAACGTCGCTCGGAGCGCCGGGGTTAAAGAGCCGATTCTGGTGCGCAGACCCCACCTGCCCTGAGCGCGGCAGCCCGGGAGGCTCGACAGTTGGGTCACGAGGAAGAGCGTGACTTCACGGCCGTCGGCGCGACCATGTAGACGGCGCCGCAGCTCGCGCACACACTCTGGGTGGTCGTCGGCTCCGGCGCTTCGAGTGCGCTGGGGACGAACAGCCAATGCCCCGACCGGGGGTCGAGCAGCCGCCGGCAACAACTGCATTGAATCAACGCTCCGCGGCTGTCTCGCAGGGGCCCGAGGGCTCGAGGCTCGGCACCGTACACCTGCTGCGGAGTGCCCAGCGGCTCGAG
>JAYVRT010000925.1:0-3565 GCA_043776025.1 Archangiaceae bacterium
CTGGTTGTCGTCGGCGAGGGCGCTGAGCACCTGAGGCAGGGCCAGCTCGTCGCTGACCAGCTCGCGCTCGCGCGCTTTGACCAACACATCGTCGGGCGAGAGGGTTCGGCCTTCAGCCTCGGAGAGGACCTCGAAGACCACCTCGGCGATCGGCGGGTACTTCTTCTTGCGCTCCTCGTCGCGGTCGCGGCGGCGGTGGCCGCGATCCCGCTCACCGCGGCCGGCGCCCCGGGCGTTCTCCGGCCGGGGCTCGGGGTGCCGCTCGCTGGGCCGGTAGGCCGGCATCGCCTCTTCCGGGTTGGGCTCGATCACCCCGGTGGCCGCCAGCGCCGCCGAATCTTCGGGCAGCATCCAATCGGCGAGCGCGAAGGTGTCTTTGGCGGTGACGATCACCTTGCGATCGCGCGGGCGCCGGGCCATCGCCGCGAGCCGCGCGAGCATCGTCGTCTCGGGCGTCTTGCCCACGTGGGACAGCAGGTTCTTCTCGACCGACCGCTGAGTGATTTCGATGTTCGTCAGCGGCTTGCCGGCGTCCTCCAGGACGCGGAGTGCAGCCTCATAGAAAGTCATTGGGATTTCCCAGTCTTATCAGGGACTTGCAGACCAGCCCCGTGAGAGACGCGGATGGTACGCAGCGCTAGAGTTCGTTGTCAACGAGGGTGAAGGGGGCGTCGGTCGTGATTCGGTTTCGGCTGGGTCAGCAATGGAAGCGCGAGAGGGGCGCGGAGCACCCGCTCGACGCGTTCGGCCTCGAGCTCGACGGTGTGGAGCTCCTCGCGGGCGCGAGCGAGGAGCCGCTGGCCCAGCTGATCCCCGCGTTGGTCGAAGCGGTGCTGGCGCTGCAGGGTGGCGGACGGACCGCCGAGGTCTCGCTCCACGAGGCCCACTTCGAGCTGTGCTTCGTGCGGGTCGAGCCGGCCGAGGTCGAGCTGTCGGTGGTCAGCCTCGCGCGCCCTGCCCGGCTGGTGCACCCTCCGCTGCGGCTCGACCTGGGCGGGCTGCTGGAGGCGACCGTCCGCTGCGCCCGCCAGTGGATCAACGATGCGGGCGAGTCGGCCCCGGGCCTGCTCGTCACCGCACCGGCCCAGCAGATGACGAAGCGGCTGCGCACTCTCGAGCGGGGCGCGGTCGCCCACCTCGCCGCCGTCGACCCCGGCGCGTTCGCCTGGCAGCGCTTCGCCCGCGCCGACGGTGAGCTGTCGCTGGCCTGCGCCGACGCCGACGGCCGGACGCTCGCCTACCACCGGCGGTCGACGGCGCCCCTCCCGCCGCTGCTGTGCCAGGGCGTGGTCTCGGTGCGCGGTACCGGGTACAAGGTCGCCGCGCCGCCGTTCCTCACCCTGCTCGAGCTGACCCGGAGGGCGTTGAGTGAGGGAGGCGAGTCGACCGGCCTTTCCGACGGAGTGGTGGTGCAGGCCCGGGCAATCTTCGAGGCCGCGCTCGAGTGGTGCGTGGCGCTCGGCGCGCGCAACCCGGCGCTGACCGCCAACCCCCACGTGGAGGCGCTGGTCGAGCGCTGCACCTCCGGGCTGGGGGCGCTGCGGCCGCTGTCGGTGGGCGCGGCGGGGCAGGCGCCACGGCCCCGTGCCGAGGCGGCGGATCCCCCCTTGCCAGTGGAGGGGGCGCTGCGCCGGCTGCGCTTCGAGCCGCTCTGGGAGAAGTCGACCGAGGTCGGCGATCACGGCCAGCTGCTGCTGACCCGGCGGGGCCCGGTGGTGCTTTCGCCGCACGCGGCGTGGGCCTTCGATGGCCGCGGCCGCAGCCTGCACCGGCGGGTGGACACCCACGGCGTCGCGGTCTCCGACGAGGGCACGGTGATCACCGCCAACTCCCAGCGGGTGGCGGCGTTCGCTGCCGGCCGCGCCGAAGCCAGCTGGTTCCGCGATCACGACGGGGCGACGATCGGCCCGCGCCTGCTCCGCGCCGGCGGCAGCTGGATCAGCTCGCTCGGCGGCCGGGGCGTGCTCGCCTACAGCGCGATCACCGGGCGGGAGCTGTGGCGGCTCGACCCGCCGCGCACCCAGCGGGGCTACTTCTGCGTGGTCGGCGACCGGGTGCTGCTGGCGACCGACGCCGGTTCGCTCTACGGGTTGGATCTGGGCGACGGCCAGGCGCGCTTTCGGATCCGCGCAACCTTGCCCTTTCATTTCCCCGCGGTGGCACACGGGCGCCGCGCGCTCGGGGTGCTCTCCCGCGCCGATCGCACCGTGGTCTTCCTCACCGAGGTCCGGCCGTCGCGGCCGGAGGTCGCCCCCGGCGCGGTGGTGTGGACCCACGAGCTGACGCTGGCCCGGCCCTGCGCTCCGGTGGTGTCCCGGGGCGTCACCTACCTCGCCGGCCAGCGGGAAGATCGCGCGGTGGTGGTGGCGGTGAGCCGCAAAGGCGAGCAGCGCTGGGAGCGCAGCGTGCCGCTGGTCGGGGCGCGGCTGGCATTGATCCCCCACCCCGGGGGGGTGATCGCGGTCGACGCGCGCGGGGCAGCGGCGAGCGTGGCGATCGACGGTCAGCTGGAGTGGGTGCTGGGAGCGGCGGGAGACGAGCTGGTGGATCTCCCGCGGCCATCTTTGCGGCGTGGGGTGTTGGTGCTGGCGGGCGAGAAGATCCGCGCGGTCGACCCCCGCGGCGGCCGGCTGCTGGCCGAACTGCCCGCCGGGCGGGGCCTGCTCGACGTCGCCGTCGACGGCAAGCTCAACGTCTACTCGCTCGACGATGCAGGCGCGCTCAAAGCGTGGAAGCTCGGCGCGACCCTCGGGGTGGTCTGACCGCTACCGGTTCGCCGCCTTCTTCGAAGGATCGATCTCTTCCTCGGGGCGAATCGATTCCTGGGCGCCCTTCCACTCCTGGCCGGGCTTGAGCTTCCACTCGGCGGGGACGTCGAGCTTCCAGAGGTAGACGGCGGGGATGCTGCCGCCCGAGGCGGCGTGGCCGGTGATGGTGAAGGTGATCTCCACCGACTTCAGCGGCACCGGGTCCTTCTTCTTCGCGTCCTTCTCCGGGGGGAACTCGGCGAGCATCAGGTCGACGTCGTAGTGGCCGAGCATGATCCCCGGGGGGAAGAACTTCACGTAGCGCTCGGGCCAGTCGATGCGGCTGGCCGGGTCGCCCGCGGCGTCCATCTCGCCCAACAGCTTTCCCTTCTCGTCGAGCATCTTCCAGTGGATCGCGAACCCGGCGTTGGCGATCACCTTGCGGGTGCCGCGATCGTCGATGCGCAGCTCGCGGGGAATGCCCCAGAGCACCAGCTGGTAGCGGACCTTCTCTTCGCCGCCGACCATCACCCGGTTGGTGGACACGATGTCCATGCGGATGCCGTTGTTGGTGAAGCTGTTCATCGGCGAGTAGCTGCCGCTCTTCAGCTGGTCGAAGATCTTGCGGACGTACTCATAGGTCGCCTTCTTGTCGTCGAGCCGGTCGTCCTTGTTGCCCTTCTTCGCCGACCGCTCGTCGAGCTCGGTGAGGTACTCGTCGAAGTTCTTGCCCAGCTGGTACTTGTTCTGGTGCTCGTTGACCTCCTTGAAGTACCAGCGGAGGAACGTCGTCACCTCGTCCTTGTAGGACTTCTCGT
>JAYVRT010000926.1:0-3564 GCA_043776025.1 Archangiaceae bacterium
AAACGAGAAGCTGAAAGACAACAAAGCCCCCGATGTTCTGGGGGCTTCTCTTGAGCGGCGGAAGGGATTCGAACCCTCGACCCCGAGCTTGGGAAGCTCGTGCTCTACCAACTGAGCTACCACCGCGTACCCGTAAAGCTGCCCGCAACCTGGGAACAGGTCAAGGACGTCGAGGGTTGCTGCGACTGACGGGCCGATCAGCTACGTGATCCGGCGGGAATGGGGACGTTCGCGCTGCCGGTGCTGCTGATCGCCCTCGCGCAGGTGCCCGAGGCCGCGCCCATGTCCTGGCTCGACGGAGAGCACCTCACCGGGGACTGGGGCGGGGATCGCGCCCGGCTCGCCGACCGCGGGATCACCATCGACCTCTACTACTCGGTCGAGACCTTCCTCACCTCGGCGCGCATCGGAACCCGCGAGCGCGCCGTATCGCTGCTCGGCCACATCGACGCGGCGATCACCCTCGAGACCGAGAAGCTCGGCCTTTGGCCCGGCGGCAGGTTCTACTTCCTCGGGCAGGACAACCGCGGCGTCGGGATCAACGAGCTCGTCGGCTCGGCGACGCAGATCAGCAACTACGAAGCCCGGCCGTTCACGCAGCTCACCGAGTTCTTCTACGAGCAGGCGCTGTTCGACGAGCGCTTGCGGATCCGCCTGGGCAAACAGGACGCGAACCGCGAGTTCGGCACGCCCCGCTACGGCGGCAACTTCATCAACAACAACTTCGGCATGTTCCCCACCACTCCCCTGCCCTCGTACCCGACCACTGGCCTCGGAGCGGCGGTGATCGTCGACGCCACCTCCTGGCTCACCGCCAGGGCCTGCATCTTCGAGGGCAACCCGCTGATCGAGAGCCTCGGCTTCGACTCCGCGCTCGCGGCGAACGCCGGCTACACCGTCGTCCTCGGCGCGGCGGCGACCCACCGCTACGGCGTCGACCACCGCAACGGCGGCACCACCAGCGTCGGGGCCTGGGGCCAGTCGGGCGTCCTGCCTGAACTCACCGAAGGGCCGAGCCCGAGGACGTTCGACTTCAACGCCGGCTTCATGCTCCAGAACGACGAGCGCATCTACAAGGACCCCAGCGACAAGGACAACCCCAGCGGGCTCAACGTGATCACCCGCTTCGCCTGGTCGCTGCCCGACCGCACCCCGATCGCCCTCTACGCCGGCGCCTCGGTCGCCTGGCACGGCCTCGGAGCCGCCCGCGACAACGACACCATCGGCGCCGGCTTCGGCTACTTCTCCATCGCCCCGCAGCTCGGGGGCACTCCCGGCCGCGGCGACGAGATCTTCTTCGAGACGTTCTACAAGGCCCGCCTCACCCACTTCTTCAGTATCCAGCCCGACCTTCAGCTCTACCTTCACCCGGGCGGCGACGGACGCACCACCTTGCTCGCGGGTGTGCGGATCAAGGTGAAGCTCTGACGCCTACGAAGTTGCCCCTGCGCGGGGTAGCGTCGCCACGCATTCCCATGACCCGCTCGCGCCTCCTCGCACTGACGATCGCCGTTGGCCTCACGGGCTGCTTCCCGGTTCCGCCCGCGCGCGACGGTGGAATCGGAGGAGGCATCGGCGGCGGTGGTGGCGTTGGCGGCGGCGGAAATGCGGGAGGCGGAGTCGGCGGCGGCGGCGGCAACATCGGCGGCGGAGCCGGCGGCGGTGGAGGGGTCAACCTCCCTCCCCACTTCACGACGATGGCTGACGTCACCGTCGACGAGGACTCTGCCGAGCTCAAGATCCTGATCCAGGGCCTGACCGCCGGCAGCACCTTCGAGGACGTCACCCAACAAGTCGCCCTCGACGCCGGCACCGATACGCCTGCGCTCGTCGCCACCCGCTTCTTCTCGGGCGACGCAGGCCAGAGCCTCGGACTCACCCCGAAACCCAACGCCAACGGGCTGGGGCACGTCACCGTCACCGCGCTCGACAACGGCTTTCCGCAAGGCGTCTACGCCCAGACCTTCAACCTCACCGTCCGGCCGATCAACGATCCGCCGACGATCGCGCCGCTCGGCCTTCAGCTCGTCGTCCCGCCAGGGCCGGTGAAGATCCCGCTCACCGGAATTACGCCTGGGGGCGGTCCCGATGAAGCGAGCCAGCCGCTGTCGATCATGGCGACGTCTTCGACCGGCGGCCTGCTCACCGGACTCACCGCCTCCCTCGACGGCGGTACCGGCGGGCTGCTCACCGTCACCAGCGCTCCAACCGCCAACGGACAGACCACCATCACGGTCACCCTCAACGACGGTCAGCCGCTCAACCACCTCACCACCATGGCGTTTCCCCTGGTCGTCGCCTCCTCCACGCCGACGGTAACCGACGTCCAGCTGCCCGGCGGCACGGTCTCCGGCTGCGTCACCGTCAGCTACGTCGTCAGCGACCCTTCCAGCTACAGCGCCGACATTCGCCTCGAGATCGATCGGGGCGGCGGCAATTGGGGCAAGGGCAGCATCAGCGGCGGCCCGATCACCAACGTCTCCAGCTCTCCCGTCGGCGTCTCTCACACCCTCGTCTGGCGCAGCGACTCCGACTTCCCCGACGGCGTCTTTGCCGCGGCGAAGATCCGGCTGATCGCCTCCCGCTTCGGCGTCGAGACCACGCCCCGGGAAGCGACCGGCAGCGTGACCAACTCCATCAGCCTCACCCCCTCGAACTTCCAGGGTGGGCCGGGCGCCTTCGCCGCCACCGCCATCGACGTCGATCAGGACGGCAAGCTCGATGTGATCACCCCCGATTCCTTCGCCGACACGATCTCGATCCTCAAGGGCAACGGCGACGCCGGGTTCACCGCCCCGAGGGCGATCACCGCTTCGCCCGCGATGTGCGGCGGCGTCCCGTCCAAGCCGTTCTCGATCAGCGCCGCCGACTTCAACGCCGACGGCCGGCTCGACGTGCTCGTCGCCAACGAGAACTGCATGAACGTCTCGGTGGTGCTCGGCGCCGCCGACGGTGGCTTCAGCCCCTACGCCACCTACTCCGCCGGGGGAAACCCCCTGTTCTCCCGCGTCGCCGACTTCAACCACGACGGGAAGCTGGACGTCGCGGTGGTCAACTACGCCTCGAGCGACGTCTCGATCCTCATCGGCAACGGCGACGGAGGCTTCCTCGCGACCGTCACCTACCCGGTCGGAACCAACGCCAACAAGATCGACCTCGGCGACTTCGACAAGGACGGCGAGCTCGACCTCGTCACCGCCAACGCCACCGACGACTCGATCTCCCTGCTGCTCGGCAAACCCGACGGCACCTTCAAGCCCCACCGCGACTTCCCCGCCGGCATCGGCCCCCGGAACATGGCGGTCGGCGACTTCAACGCCGACGGCCTCCTCGACGTCGCCACCGCCAACCCTGGCCCGAACAACACCGACACCCGTGTCGAGGTGCTGCTCCAGGTGGACGCCGGCTTCTTCGGACCTCCGACCCAGTACACCGCCCAGGTGCATCCGCGGTCGGTGGCGGTCGGCGACCTCAACGGCGACGGCCGGCTCGACTTCATCGTCGGCAACGTCGACTCCAGCTCGGTCTCGGTCTTCTTAGGGCGCGGCGATGGCACCTTCTGGC
>JAYVRT010000927.1:0-3563 GCA_043776025.1 Archangiaceae bacterium
CGGTGGCGGCGGTGGCGGTGGCGGGGCGGTGAACCCCTGCGCGGGTGTCAGCTGTCCGAATGCGTGGGAGGAGTGCGTCGTCGCAGGGGACGCGGGAAGCTGTAGCTCGCGCTTCGTGTCGCTGCAGTGGGTGCAGCCGGCGGATGCCGGGCCGTACGGTATTTCGGTGGCGGTGCCGTTGCTGCTGAGGCTGCAGCAGCGCGCTGGGGCGGACGGCGGCGGGTACCCGGTGTCGCTGGCGTTTCGGGTTGACGGGCAGCCGGGGCCGCAGACGTTGATGCGGAGCGGAACGGACTACGGGCCGCTGGCGATGTCGGTGCAGAGTCTGGGCAGCGGCAGCCACACGCTGGACGCCGGGTACGCGGGGCTGTCAGCGACGGCGCTGTTCACGGTGGACGCTGCCGCGGCGACGGTGGAGGTGAAGGTGCAGGGGGCGAGTCACCCGACGTGGGTGGACCCGGCGAAGTGGAGAAGGGACGAGCGACCGCTGGTGTTGGTGGCGGCGAGCGAGGCGCTGGGGAGCGCGGAGGTGTACCTGGCAGGCTCGGACGCGGGAGTCACGCGGGCGGCGCAGGTGAGCGACTGCCTGGATGCGGGAGTGCAGCCGACGGCGGCGTGCGTGCCGGGAGGGTGCGTGTGCTTCCGGGTGGACAGCGCCGTGCCGACGCTAAGCGCGCTGGCGGGCAGCTTCGCGGTGAAGGCGGCGGTAACGGACCTGGTTGGGAACCCGACGTTGAAAGATGGGCCCGTGGTGGACGTGACGCGGCAGCGGTGGGTGGTGAATGTTGTTGCGGGTGTCGGGTACCCCAAAGGCGGACCGGCAATCGGAAACGACGGCACGGTGTACGTGGGGACATCGACAGGGATTACCGCCCTCAGTCCCGAGGGAGTCGTCAAGTGGGACGCGGGAGTTGGGGCGGTCGAGGGGAGCGTGGCGGTGGGCACGACGGACGCGGGCGTCGAGTACATCTTCTTCGCGGCGAACAAGAGCGGGGTGGGCGGGTACATTCAGCCGCTCGACACCAACGGGCAGTTGCAGGGGGCGCCGTGCAACAACTCAGCAGGCTCGGTTGCCAACGCCTCGCCTGCGTTGAGCAGGACCTCGGTGGGGCTGATTGCGACCGAGGCGCTGAACCTGTCGGCCGGTGCCGCGAAGCTGGTGTCGACAGGGCCCAGCGGGGGCTGCTTGATCAACAACGGCGCTGTCATCAACGACGCGAGGGTAGACATGGACCCGCTCGTCAACCTCGTGATGAAGGGCGACACGGTTTGGGTGCCGGCGAACGACGCCAACATCCGGGCCTTCAAAGTCACTGGGCTCACCTGGAGCGCTGCGCCGGAGCAGGGCTACCCCATCAGCCTCGCGGCCGCCGCAGCGCCGTTCCTCGGCTTGGCAATGCGCGCGGGTGGTACGCTAATTGCTGGTGGTGGTGCCGGAATCGGTCAAGCTTTCGAGTTCTCGACGGTGGTGCCGGATGCGGGGACGTTGTGGCGTCAGCCGCTGGCGACGACTGCCGCGGCCGGTGCGCCAGCTGTCGGCAGCAGCGGGTTGTTCCACGGCTTTAATCTGAGCAATGCAGAGCTGAGACGAGTGCCGTTTGACGGCGGCGCGCCGCTGACCTCGGCCGTTGGAGCGACGGCCTTCGTGCAGCCGTCGCCGGTCGTCGGTGCCGGCGCTTCGAGTAACTTCCTGTACTGGGTGACAAAGCCGGGCGTACTCCTCGTCACCGACGAGGCTCTCGCTGGGCAGTGGTCGTCCCAGCTTGGGACCGGCCAGGTGGTGGCGAGCCCCAACCTCGACTGCAACCGCGCTCGGCCTGGCGGCCCGGGAATCCTCTACGTGGCCTCGACGGACGGTAGTGTCTACAGCCTCCTCGTGGACTCGCCGAAGCTGGCGGCTACCGACTGGCCGAAGTGGCAGCACGACGCGCAGAACTCCGGCAACCCCGACTTCCCGCTCAACGCCGGGTGTCAGTAGTGAGGAATGCCGCCGCCGTCGCAGCTGGTGCCTCGAGCTCCTTCGCGTCGCCGACGCTCGACTGTGTGCGCCCGGCTCTCGGCGGTGCTGGGCTCCCAACCCGCCCTGCGACTCTCTATCTACCGCTGGGCAACGGCAACCTCGTCAGCGTGGTGGTCGACTCCCACCGCCTCGAGCCGACCGCCGACTGGCCGAAGTACCAGCGCGACGCCTACAACTCCGCCAACGCCAATTCTTTGGGCGAGCTGCTTAACCCGGGGTGCCAGTGATGAGAGCCACACTTCCTCGCGCCCTGCCGGTGTTGGCTCTTCTGTTCGTAGCGGCGCCCGCTTCGGCCCAGCGGCTTCGGATCGCGATCCATCCGCTCACGGCTCCTGGGGTCGATGACCTCGCGCTGGTGAAGGACCTCGAGGCCGAGGCTCGCGACATCCTGGTTGCGACTGGCCGCATCACCCCGGTCAACGCCGACGACGTCGCGACTCAGCTCGCTGGAGACGGAGGCAAGTGCTCGCCCCCCGCAGACAAGCGGCTGAAGTGCCTCGAGCGGCTCGCGCTCACCACCCGCGCCGAATACTCGATCGCCATCGAGCTGAAGAAGTTCGGCAGGTCGTACGAGCTGTCCGCCCTGCTCGTCGCTCGAAACGGTGAGCACCTCACACAGCCCGAAGCGATCTCAGCCAATCCCCAGCCAGATGTGAAGCCGGCGGTCGTATTCAAGGCTGAGCTGCGTCGGCTGCTGCTTGACAGGATGAACCTCGCGACCATCCCGGCGGTGCCCGTCCAGGACATCGCCAGCAAGCCTACGCACGAAGACGTTCCTCCGGCGGTGGCACCGCGGACCGCCCCGCAAGAGCTGTCGCGGCTGCGTCGCGTCGCGTTCGTCACCGGGGGCCTGACTGTCGTCGCAGGCGCGTCGGCGGTCGGTATGGCGATTTCATCCAACGCGGAAGCCGGGGCGATCGAGGCCAATGCCCGGGCGCGGGGCGAGAGCGTCGCGCCATTTTCCATCACCCTTTCCGAGCTCGAACAGGCGCGAGCGCTGCGCGCGAAGAACAGCGCCGCCCAGATCCTCGGGACGGTGGCCGCGGTCACTGGGGCGGCCACGATCGTGTTCTGGTTGTTGGGCACCCCACCCGACGCGCCGATTCCCTCTGTCGCACCTGCAGCGGGTGGAGCCGTGCTCTCGTTGAGCGGCAGGTTCTGAACGGATTCAGCCCGAAGCCGCGTGAGTGGGTTCTCGCAGATCGCGTCCGGGTCCTCGCCGTCGGTCGCCGGCTGTGCCGGCCAGGCACGGCCAACGACTTACACGAGCTGTGATTGGCCCCGAACGGGCGGCTACTTGAGGGAGCAGCAAGCCCGCCTTCGGTGCGCCTGCCTTTGAGGCGAGCGAGCCGTGGAACGCGACCTACCTGATGCGCGCTAACACCCGCGGCGTCGAGGCGCTGGGCGCGTTCTCCACCTACGACCGGATGTCCTGGATGGCGGCGCGCGCCAACCTCCAGGCGGCCGAGGCGGCGCTCGCCCAGGCCGAGGCCCAGACCGCGCTCGCCACCCGCGCCCAGAAGCAGCTCGAGTCGGCGGTGCA
>JAYVRT010000928.1:0-12406 GCA_043776025.1 Archangiaceae bacterium
CACCGCCGGAGCCGCCTGCCGTTCCGCCGCCAGCGCCGCCCGCGGTTCCGCCGCCTGCGCCGCCCGCGGTTCCGCCGCCTGCGCCGCCCGCGGTTCCACCGCCAGCGCCGCCGCCACTTCCGCCGTCGCCACCGCTACAAGCAGCCAGAGACAACACGAGCAGCGCCGTGAGAACGCGGATCGACGTGGACGTCATGGACTCCCCCTTGAAGAACGGACGCCGCAGTTTAGGCGCAACGAAAAAATCCAGAAGTCCGTTCTGCTATTTCGGCTGGATTTGAACGCCGCCTGTGGGTGTGTTGCGCACCACGAAGGCAGTGAGCTGGTCGTACCAGGCGCGCGTCGGGCCGCCGGCTTCGTCGACCCCCGCGAGCACGTCGATGTGCGAGAGCGATGGAAACGGCGCGGTCTCCCAGCCGTCGTTCGAAGAGCGCGTCGCTCCCGCCAACGGGCGCCCCGGCCCGACCGTCGGAGTGATCAACGCCTTGAGCTTGTCGTAGGCGGTGACGTCGCCGTTGGAGAGCACGCCTGCTTCAACCAGCACTGGCAGGTCGATTTGTGCTCCGCGCGAGGCCCGTAGCCCCTCAGTGTCGTAGGCCCAGTCGCCGGGCTTGAGCGTCAGCGACGCCGCGGCGAAGGTGTCGAGGTTGAGGCGGGTGGGGAAGTACCACTCGCCGAAGTCGACTCCGGGCCGCGTCCAGGCTGTGGCGAAGTCGGTGAGCGAGGTGAACTCCCGCGGCGTCACCTGGTCGTACTCGCGCCAGCTGTAGCGGGCCTTCGGATCCGACGGCTTCGCGACAGTTCCGGTGCCAAAGGGCGAGGGTCCTTCGGTCAACGGCCCTCCAGTTGACTCGCCCGCGTTGACCGCCGCGATCGACAGCGGACAGCTGTGGTAGTCGAACGCCAGCCCGAACGCGGCGCGGTTGGTCATCGGCGGCAGCGCGTCGGTTCCGAACAGCAGCTTCAGCGCCTCGGCCCGCTTCACGTCTTTCTCCAGCGCGTCGGGGTTCCACAGCGCCCGCATCGCCGTCCCTGAGCCGACGACGTAGAGGCTTGTCTCGAGGATCGGCAAGGTGAAGAAGCGGGTCGCGGCCCGGACCTCGGTCAGCGATTGCACCGAGCCGAAGCCGTCGGGATCCATGAAGCCGTCGGTCTCGTACTGGGCCCGCGTCAGCGACGAGGGTTGACCCTCGTGGCCGGTCACTGCGTCGATCATCACCAGGCCGGCGAGCTCGGCGGAGCCCGGCTGTCCGTCGAAGTCCCACGCCGCGTACTGCGCTGCGATCTGGCCGCCCAGCGAGTGGCCGACGAGCACCACCCGCCCTTTGCGCTCGGCCGCGGGGATCTGCGCGATCACCGCGCGAAGATCGTCAACGGTCGTCGCCAGCCCCCACTCGGACTCGTACGGCACGTCCTCCTGCTTGCGGAAGCCCGAAAACTTCGACCCCGCCTCGAAGTAGTACTGGCCGACGAGGTTCGCGTCGCGCGCGGCCAGTGCGGCCTCGAGTCCGGCGTGGTCCTCGAGCAGGTTGGCCCGGCGGTCGACCGCCCAGGCCTCGAGCGTGGCGTCGGCAGTCGAGCGGCGCACCAGCGCCCTCGCGAGCGCATCAAAGCTCCCCGCGCCTCCGAGAAACCCGGGCATCAGGATCGCGATCGCCCGCGCCGGTCGCGGCGGCTGGGCGCCGGTGTCCACCCGGTAGCGCACCACCTGCACCCGGTTGAACTCCGAGGGCGTCCCCGCGTCGGCGGCCGGATTCCTGGGCGGCGCCGGTGCTGCCCAGGTCAGCACCTCGCGCCGGATCCCAAACGTCCCGGCGTCTTCGATCACCAACGGGTCGGCGATCGGCGGCGCGGGTTTGGAGCCGCAGGCGGCGAGCAACAGGGCGAAGAGGGCGCGCTTCATCCGAAGGTGACGTTTCTAGCTCTCCCTGGAGCCAATTGATCGCGCCGTCTTCGATCACCGGCTGAAGCGGAGCTTCAAGGTCTTGTCGCTCACCACCAGCGAATCGAAGGCAACCTCGAGGTCCACCGCCGCCCAGCGCTTCCCCTCGAGCATCTGCAGCGCCTTCGGGCTCGTCGCCGAGACGAAGAGCAGCGCCCCCTGCAGGTGCTCGCCCTCACCGTGGAAGTGCAGCTCGAGCTCGAGGACCTCCTTGCCTTTGGTCATCTTCACCCGCGCTGGCGAGCAGTTGGGGTCGAAGTCGCGCACCTCGAGCTCGATGTCCTTGAGCAGCCCCCGCATCGGCGGGTGCTCCTCGATCGCGGGCAGAGGCGCCCCGGGGTCGATCGCCACCCCGGTGGCCTTCTCGCCGGTGGCAACGAACTCCCACGCTGGCGCGCGCAGCGCTTTGCGAAAATAGCCGCCCTCGCCTTCGACCCGCAGCTCTCGCGCCGCGTTGCCCGGGCCGGTCTGCAACACGGTCAGCTGCGTCGTCGCCTTGCCCGGCAGCGGCGGCTGCGCCACCCAATCCTCCGGCGGCAGCGAGCGGATCACCGACTTGAGCCCGGTGCGCTTCTCCCGCTCCCACGAGTAGACCATCGTCGGATCCAGCCCGAGGGTGTCGAAGTCGGCGAGCCGGGTGAAGCCGCGGCCAGCGGCGTCGATCACGAAGATCGTCGAGGCGCTCGCGCTCAGGGCCGCGCCGACGAAGCGGTCGTGAAGCGGCAAGCAGAGCCGGTGACCGAAGTTCGGCGGCAGCCAGGGGTCGGTGTACGAGAGCCTCTTCCCGTCGCCCGACAGCGCGTAGAACGTCGTCACCCCCACCGTCACCGGGTGCGAGTTGCCGTCGATGTCCTCGTACGGCCCCTTGCGGTGCGAGATCGCCAGCGCGCGGTGGATGAAGTCGATCTTCAGCGGCTTCTTCAGGCCCACCGGCCCCCAGACGTTGGTCCACTGAAGGCCCGGGAGCTTCGCGTAGTAGACGAGGCCGTCGTCGCTGACGACGATCAGGTTGTCGCCGTCGGCGGTGAGCTCCACCAACTTCGTCGGCCGAACGAAGGCGTCACCCAACCCGGTGACGTCGGCGATCAACTCCTTGACCGCTTCGAGCCGCCCCGAGCCGATCGGCAAGCCGTCGGGAGGGACCATCGCCCAGGCTTCCTTCCGCCCGGTCGTCTCCGGGTTCGGCCGCCACCACAGCCGCCCGTCGGCGAGCGCGAGGTCGTGCGAGGCAGTGAAGCTCCGCGTCGGAGTCTTGATCGCGATCCGCTCAGGGAGCGCCGGCGGGGCCAGCAGCAACAGTGCGAGCAGCGCGCTCACCGGCCGCTCTGACGGTGCGCGTCGCACAGCTCGGGCAGCGAATGCACCTGGGCCTCGTCGTCGAGCACCAGGTTCAACGCCTTGAGCCGCTCGAGCAGCGCCTCGGTGGGCGCCGAGGGCACCGCCGCGGGCCCGAGGATCCGGTGGCAGAAGAAGGTGCGGCAGCCGAAGGGCCGCGCTTCGTAGACGGTGCACCGCTTCCCGTCGGCGTCGAGGAAGGCGCAGCCACCGTCGGCCCGCGCCGGCGGCACCACCCCGCGCACGTGCTCCAGCAGCAGCGCCCACTCGCTCGGCCAAAGCCACGGCGGGCGGCCGGTTTGCTTCAGCTGGCAACACTCCGCGGTCGCGGGACAGGAATGCTTGCTCCACGCCGCGTCCGCTTTTCTCAGCACCGCGCGCGTCTCGTTGAGCGCCGCGCGCAGGGCAGGGGAGGCGGGCATCACAAAGCACTGTACCTCCGCGCCGCCCGGGATAGCGTCGGCGGAGACATCGCGAGGGGGCCCCAGTGCAGGATCCACAGAACGCCGGTTTCGGAGCGAAGTGCGCCGTCCACCCCGACCGGGTCGCGAGCCGCACCTGCACCCGCTGCGGGAACTTCACCTGTGACGAGTGCAACGCCAACGGCACCGAGGCGCTCTGCCCCACCTGCCGCGCCCACGTCGGCGGCGACGCCTTCCCCGTCACCCGCGCGACGATGACCTTCGACCAGGTGTGGGGCTTCGCCTTCGAACGCTGGAAGAAGGAATGGGTGATGCTGTCGGTCTGCGTCCTGATCCTCTTCGCGGTCGGGTTCGTCGTCAGCCTCTTCAACGGCGTCTTTCAGGGAATCGCCAAGGCGATCATCGGCAACCGCGGCGGCCAAAGCGCCTTGTTGATCATCACCTTCGCAGGTTCGCTGATGGCCCAGGTGATCAGCGTCTTCGTCCAGGGCGTGTTCCAGATGGGCCTGTTCCGGATCTACATCGACGTGCTCAACGGGAAGAAGGCGGACGTCAACCGCCTGTTGTCCCAGGTGCCGAAGCTCGGCCGCTACGTCCTCCAGACGCTGCTGATCGGCGTCGTCGCGGTCGTGCCGCTGCTGCTGTACTTTGGGTTGCTCGGCATCGTCGGCGCGGCCATCAGCGGCGTCTCGCTGACCCACCTCGATCACCTCGACCGCGACGTCTGGCCGAAGCTGGGGCTGATCTTCGCCATCGGCGCGCTGCCGCTCATTCCCTTGAGCATCTACTTCGGGCTCCCGCTGCAGTTCGCGACGATGGAGCTCGTCTACGGCGACACCGAGCCGGTGGAGTCGGTGCGCCGCGCGTTCAAGATCGCCGACGGCTACCGCGTCAGCATCTTCGGCTTCAACTTCGTCGCCGGCCTGATCGCGGTCGCCGGCGTCTTCGCCTGCTGCGTCGGGATCCTCCCCGCGGTCGCGCTCGCCCAGATGGTGATGACCGGCCTCTACCTCGGCCTGCGCAACGGCTCGGGCCTGCCGACGCCGCCCGAGGCCTGAGTCACAGCGGGCGCTGGTAGATGCGCCACTTCTTGTAGACCCTGGCGTTCATCCGCTCGATGCCCCGGTTGATGCCGGTGTTGTCCTCGAGCGTCCAGGAAAGCTCGCCGGCGCCGTAGCCCGCGGCGGCGCCACGCTTGGCGATCTCCTCGTAGAGCACCGCCGCCAGCGCGCCGTACTTCCGTGAGCCGCGGTACGCCCCTTTGATCCCCAGCAGAATCAGCCGCACGTTCTTCGGCCGGTTGAACTTCAGCCGCCACAGCAGCTTCGCCAGGTTGAAGGGGTTGCGCATCAGCTCGCCGTTGAAGTCCCGGATCAGCTCGTTGATGTCGGGGATGGCGAAGAGCATCGCCGCCACCTTCCCGTCGACCTCCGCCACGTACGCCAGCTGGGTATCGATGAAGAGCTTGTACTCCCTGGCGATCACCTCCAGCTCCATGTTGGTGAACGGGGTGAAGTTCCAGTTGTCCTTCCAGGCCTCGTTGTAGACCTCCTGGATGATGCCCGCCTCGCGCTGGATGTGCTTGAGGTCCATCAGGCGGATCTTCACGTTGGGCAGGTCGCGCGTCTTCTGCGCCAGCTTGTGGGTCAGCTCGTCGACCGGGGTCTGCGCGTCGTACCACCAGCCCAGCAGGTCCTTCTCCTTGGCGTAGCCCGCCGACTCGATCAGCGCGCCCATGAACGGCCGGTTCCACGGAGTGCCAATCATCGAGTGCCGGTCGAAGCCTTCGATCAGCACGCCCGCTTCGCCTTTCGAGTCGAGGGTGAACGGCCCCCGCAGGCGCACCCGCCCCTTGGCGCGGCTCCACTCCTCGGCCTTCGCGAACAGCGCCTTCGCCACCTCGACGTCGTCGGGGCACTCGAAGAAGCCGAAGAAGGCCGTCTTCGGCTCGTCGGGCCAGGTCTTGTCGTAGTCGTGGTCTACCTGGGCGCTGATCCGCCCGACCGCCTTGCCGTCCTTGAACGCGGTCCAGAACTCGAGCTCTCCGTGCGCGAGGAAGACGCTCTTCGCCGGATTGAGCTGCTTGCGGTAGTCGTCCAGCAGCGGGGGGACCCAGTTCTTCTCCTCCTTCAGGCCGATGTTCCACGGCACATGGAGGAAGACCTCGAGCGCCTTGTTGCCGCGAACCGGCTCAACGGTGATCGTCATGGTGCACCCGTACACAACCTCGGGCGCGACGGGAACAACGAAGCGTCAGGAAGCCCGCAGCACGAAGCACTTAAGGTAGCGGGTCTCGCGCAGGCCGAGCAGCACCGGGTGGTCCTTTCCCGCGCCGCGCTTCTCGACGATCTGGATCCGCCGCTTCGCGTCCGCCGCCGCCGAATCGAGCATCGCCTCGAACTCGGCCTCGGGCACGTGGTAGGTGCAGCTGGCGGTGATCAGGTACCCGCCGGGGTTGAGCAGCTGCATCGCCCGCAGGTTGATCTCCTTGTACCCGCGAATCGCGGCCTCGATCGCGTTCTTGTTCTTCGCGAACGACGGCGGGTCGAGGACGATCGTGTCGTACTTCTTCCCCTCGTCGACCATGTCCCGCAGGAAGTCGAAGGCGTTGGCGGCGACCACCTCGACGTTGTTCAGGTTGTTGGCCTTGGCGGTGACTTCGATCTGCGCGCAGGCTGCTTCGGAGATCTCCACCGCGGTGACCTTCTTCGCCTTCCGCGCCAGCTGCAGCGCGAAGCCCCCGTGGTAGGCGAAGCAGTCGAGCGCCTCGCCCCTGGCGTAGTTGCCGGCGACGACGTGATTCTCGCGCTGGTCGAGGAACGCGCCGGTCTTCTGCCCGTTGATCAAGTCCGCGCGCAGCTCGATCGCGCCTTCCTGGTACGGGACCGTCGGCGGCACCTCGCCGCGCATCACGCCTTTCTCCTGCGGCAGGCCCTCGAGCGCGCGCACTCCGACGTCCGACCGGTTGACGATGCCCTTGCACTTGAAGTGCGCCACCAGCAGGTCGGCGATCAGGTCCTTGCGCTGCTCCATGCCGGGGATGAGGAACTGCACCGAGAGGTAGTCACCGAAGCGGTCGACCACCAGCCCGGGGATTCCATCGGCCTCGCCGTGCACCACCCGGTACGTCGTCTCCCCGGGGTAAGCGTCGCGCCGCAGGGCATCGGCGGACTCCAGCCGCGCCTTGAAGAACGCCGCGTCGATCGGCCGGTCGTCCCACGCCAGCCAACGGATCTGGATCTTCGAGGTGCGGGAGAAAAACGCCTGCCCGAGCAGGTAGCCCTTGTGGTCGATGACCTGCACCACCTCGCCGCCCTTGAGCAGCTTCGGCGCCTCGACGTCCGACTCGTAGATCCACGGGTGGGCGTGCGACCAGCGCTCGACGCCGCGCCGGGACAACTTCACCTTCATCACGTCGGTCAAAGGTCGATCACCTCGTCCACCATCACCATCCCCTTGCCTCCATCCTTCAGGGTGCACGCCGCCACGTTGGGGTCGTGCTCGAGGAAGAGAATCCACTTCTCTTCCAGCGCCTGCGCCAACAGCTGCGTCTTCTCTTCGATCACCGTCAGTGGGTAGAGATCGTACGCCGCGACCCACGAGGGCCGCAGGTGCGCGGTGGTCGGCACCAGGTCTCCGCAAAACACCACCGTCTGGTCGCCCGCTTCGACGCGGACCAGCTGCAGCCCGACGGTGTGGCCTTCGCTGATGAAGAGGTGAATCCCCTCATACAGCTCGGTGGCGCCCTCGAGCAGGTGCAGCCTGCCGCTCGACTCGAGCGCGGCGAAGTCTTCGCGGCGGAAGCTGCCGGCGTCCTTCTCGCTCGGCTGGTGCGCCCATTTCCAGTGCCGCCGTTGCAGGTGGTAGGTCGCGTTCGGAAACGCGAGGGCGCCGTCGCGGCAGGTGCCGCCCGCGTGATCGAAGTGGAGGTGGGTCAGGACCACGTCGGTGATGTCGGCGCGGGTCAGCCCGGCGCGCAGCAGCTCTCGATCGAGATCGTGCTGGGTGTGGTCGATGCCGTACATGTCGCGGTGCTTGCCGTCCCAGTGGATGCCGGCGCCGTCGTCGACGAGGACGCAGCGCTTGCCGTCGACGATCAACAGGCAGCGCAGCGCGAGCTGGATCCGGTTGCGCTCGTCGGGGGGAAACTTCTTCTCCCACAGCGGGCGGGGGACGACGCCGAACATCGCTCCGCCGTCGAGGGCGATCGAGCCATCGCGAACCGCGTGAAGGGTGAAGCGACCCAGGGAGTACGGCATCGTCCCTGCCATTGTCGCACTTCGAGGCCTAATAGAGCGGACCATTGAGGTGAATCGGGTCGAGGCGGAACGCGCCGGACCCCTGGACGATCAGCTCACTGACGAACACGAGGGCCCCCAGCCCGGTGACCAGCCCGATCGCCAGCGCCGCGGTGGCCGCCGGGCTCTGCGTTGTCACCTCGAGCCGGTCGACCGTTTGGGTGGCAAAGGTCGCGCTCGGCAGCAGGTCCCGCTCGACCCGAAGCTCGCTGCCGCGATGGAAGACCGTCACCGGGCCCTGGAAGGTCGAGGTGTCCCCGTTGACTTCGACCACCGTGAGCGCTCCGGCGGTGGCCTTCATCCCGCCGCGGGGCATGTCCGTGAGGGCGTAGCTCCTCGTCGCGATGCAGCCGGCGAGGGGAAGCCAACACGAGATCAGCAGGACGAGGTTTCGCATGAGGCCGACCTCAGCAATGACCGTGCCCGCCGCACCGCCTTGAGGATGCGAAGCTTGAGCCGGCGGTGGCACGAACCTGTGCCGCTGCTTGCACACGGGCGATCCGATTATGGTCGCGCCGTGCTCTTGACCCTGGTGTTGGCAATGACGCTCACGGCGTGGTCCGAGCCAATCGAAGTGACCGGGTCCATCGACGGCAAGGAGGGGACGGGGAAGCTGCGCGTCTACCTGCCGACGGGGTACTCGAGCCGCCAGCGCTACCCGTTGGTGATCGCGCTCCACGGCTGGGACCACTGTGCCGAGCTGTGGAAGACAAAGGGAGATCTCGGCCCCTTCGCCGACCAGCACGGCTTCGTGCTCGCTGTGCCGGACATGGGCAAGACGATCTACGAGACCGCGTTCTACCCTCAGAGCCAGGGCAAGTGGACCGTCGCCCCCGGGACGCGGTGGGTGGGCGAGGTCATCCTCCCGTACATGCGGAAGAACTATTCGGTGTCCTCGGAGGCGGCGTCCACCTCGGTGATCGGGTACTCCACGGGAGGACGAGGCGCGGTGCTGCTCGCCGAGGCGTACCCGGAGTTCGGCTTCGTCGCGGCGCTGTCGGGCACCTACGAGCTGATGACGCTCCTGCCCACCGAGGGGGAGTACAAGATTCACGCGGTCGTCTACGGGCCGCGCGACAAGTTCAAGGCCCGCTGGGAGCTGGACAACATCGTCTCCCCCGCGCGGCTCGACAAGCTGTCCGGCACCCGGCTGTACATCGCCCACGGCGCGAAGGACCGCGGCGTGAACCCGAACCAGCTCGAGTCGCTGCGCGCGGCGCTGAAGGGCCGGCCGGTCAACGCGGAGTTCGTCGTCGTCCCCGACGCGGGCCACGATTGGAAGTTCTGGAACTCCCAGTGGAGCCGGGTCTTCGAGCTCGCCGGCCCGGTCAAAGACAAGCCGCACTGAGCGCGGTCACTCGCGCGCGACGCCCATCGACTCGGCAAGCGCGGCCACGTCGAGGCGCGGGGCCCCCGCGTTCAAGATCAGCGGCATGGTGCGCGCCCGGATGCCGGTCGGGGTCCAGGTGACGCCGAGCGCCGTCCCTCGGGAGTCCTTCAACTCCTCGGGAAGGAAGTCGCCCAGCGACAGCGCGACCAGCCGATCGCCCCGGTATTCGAGCGGACGCGGCGCTCCGAAGCCGCGCCCGACCACGACCTGCGCCCCTGCATCCGAGAGCGCGAGCGCCCGCTGCTCCGCGGCCTCGGCCGGCTCACCTCCGCGCACCGCCAACAGGAAGAGGCAGTCGGCCGACCCTCTGAGGTCCTTCACCGTCGCGGCGGCATCGCTCACCTCGCCAAGACCGACGGCGGCGAAGGCGACGCGCAGCCCGTGGATCCGCGCTTCGTTGCGCTGCCCGGGCTCGAGCCGGAAGAGGTAGGCGTCGGCGCCCATGAGGAAGCGATCTTCCTCGCCGCGCAGCGCTTGCAGCCGCGGCTCGTCCGGAACGTCGGCCGGCTCCCACGAGCGCCACCGCCAGGCGCCCCGCAGCGTCAGCCCGGTGGAGGCCGCGACCTCTCCGGTCACCAGCACGCTGACGCTCGGGCTGGGCGCCGGCTCGCCTCGGGCGAAGGTCACGTATTGGTGGCTCGTCGAGTCGGGGACGAACACCGCGCGTTTCGACTGAGAGTTGGTGTGCAGCACCCGCGTCACCCGCCGCGCCTCCCGCAGCATCGCGAACCGCATCGCGACGAAGAGCGACTCCGGCGAGTCCGCCTCGCGGTTGAACAGCGCCGCGGGCTCGAGCCCGGCGAGCGTCGCCCAGGAGGCCTCGTCGTGAAAGCTCGCCCAGTCCGCCGGCTGAAAGTGCGAGAAGTCGACGCTGGCGACCAGCAGCGCGTCGGGAGGAAGCAACGCATCGAGCGCCTTCGCCAACGCTTCGAGTGTCGCCGGCGCGGTTCCCCAGCGGACGATCACCGGCAGCACCCGCGCCTGCGGAAGGAAGCGGCGGATGAACGGCGCGTGGACGTGAATCGAGTGCTCGTCACGGAACGCAGCGTCCCGCGTCCCCACCGGCGCCAGCCGCCGCAGTCCTGCCACCAGCGCCGCATCTGGCTCGAGGTCGCCGAAGGCGGTGGTGAAGCGCAGGTGCTCGCCGACGGTCACCTCGCCGCCGCCACGCCCGCGATGGTCTGGCCCGAGCACGGCGATCACCGGGGTCGGCCCCTGATCTCCCAGCGCCTTCCAGAACGCGCCGAGCTCGAAACCATCGATCAAGTGGTGCGGCGCGATCGCCGCCACCGGCCGCGCCTCGAGTCGCAGCGCCTCGGGCTTCGCGACCAGGCTGCGCCAGATCGCCGTGTCACCGGGGTACGTGCCGGGGACCACCGTCACGCCCGCGCAGCCGCTGGTCAACAGCGCGAGTGCGATCGCCAGCGATGAAGGACGACGCACCGTTGTCGGCCAGGCCACGCGCGGAGCTTAGACGGGGACTCAGGCGGCCCTGGGCCCTCGATTCACCCGCTGAGGAGATCTGGGAGCCGCCAGGAAGGTGCTGCCGAGGGAAGCGGATGGCGCGGGCGGCCCCCTGCCGGGCCCGCCTCCACGTCCCGGTGACCGGCGCCTCGTGACGCGCGCCGCTGCAACGAAGACCCAGGCACCACACGAGCCGGAGGCAGGTCTGCGCCTGGGCGTATGCTCTGTGCATGTCGCTGTGCCTTGAGTGTGGCTTCTGCTGCGACGGGACGATGTTCTCCGACGTGCCGCTCGAGCCGGACGCGAAGGTGCCGCACGCGGCGATCGGCGCGCGTCCGGGAGACCCGGGCTTCGCCCAGCCTTGCCCTGCGCTCGATGGCTGCGCCTGCACAGTCTACGCGCAACGGCCGAAGACCTGCCGCGCGTTCCGCTGCGCCGCGCTGTCTGGCTTCGAGGACGGCTCGCTCTCCCGCGGTGAGGCGCAAGCGACGCTCGACGAGGTCCGCTCGCGGCGCGCCCAGGTCGCTCGCCTCGTCGCGGCGCCGACTCCGGGTGCTTCGGTCGTCGCTGCCCGCCGGCTGATGAAGGAAGGGCGCGGGACGCCGGAGGTCTCCGAGGCCCTCGCCCGCCTGCTGCGGCTGGTGATGTTGCTGAGCCTCGAAGAAGAGCGCTGACCGGCGTCAGAAGTTGATCGACCACAGATCGGGGTAGTTGCCGACGCTGCTGTTGCCGAAGCCCATCAGCAGCCTTCGGCGGGACGGATCCGACACCGCCATCCCGGACGCGCGCGGAGCCGGAGCGGTGCCGGTGATCTCCATCGGCACCCAGACCTCCGCGCCGCGATCGAGGCTCAGCTGTTGAACCCCGACCGAGGCCGCCGCGCCGTCGGGCGTGCCACCCCAGATGATGAAGCGGTGGTTCTCGGCATCGAGCGCGAACGCGCCGTTGCGGCGCTTGAGCTCCGGGTTGTCTCCCAGCTTCACCCAGCGGGCCGGCGTCTCACCCAGCTCGAGCGCCCAGGTGTCGCCGAGCATCCCCCCGGCGTTCATCCCGCCGAAGAGGATCACCCGGTCGGTCTGTGCGTCGTAGGCGAAGAAGTGGCCGCTGCGCCCGGGCGGCACGGTGCCGGCGACGGCCACGTTGGACCAGGCGCCATTGCCCTGAGCGTCGAGCGTGAGCCGGCGGACGTTGCAGTGGAAGTCGGCGGCCTGGCCGCAGAACGAGAGGTACTGGCTGCGCCGGGTGTCGAGGATGAAGCCCGGTTGATAGTCCCCGAACGCGGGCGCGGAGCTCGCCGCCACAGGGCTCCAGGTCAGCTTGTCGGGCGCGTAGTCGAGGCGGTCGAGGTGGGTCACGACGTCGAACGTCGCGGTGACGCCGCCGACGAAGACGACCTCGCGCTTTCCCGGAATCTGGGCGACCCGGCCGCCCATGAACTGCGGCGGCGTATTGGCAGCAGTCAGCTGCTTCCACGTCGCCGCCGCCACGTCGAACTCCCACAGGTCGGAGGAGGCGGTGAACTGCTTCGGCTTGTATTGAAACCCGCCGTAGAGCA
>JAYVRT010000929.1:0-3558 GCA_043776025.1 Archangiaceae bacterium
CTCGCTCATTCATATAAGCATCTTGAGTTTCGCGGCCAAAAACAAAAATTATGATGGCGACGACAACAGGCATTAGTCGACTGCTTTTTGCACCAATTGGAAATAAACTTAGACGAAAAAACGCATCTTCGGGTTGATCTTCACCTAGCGCTTCCGGCCGATCAGCTGGAGGATCTTGAGGAAGAGGTTCACGAAGTCGAGGTAGAGGATCAGCGCTCCGGTGATCGCCAGCGCGCCGGCGCTCGAGTAGCCGCTGTCGGCGTGCAGCCGCCGCAGGCGCTGGGTGTCGTAGGCGGTCAGGCCGGCGAAGACGACCACGCCGGCACAGGCGACGACGAAGGACAACCCATCAGAGCGCAGGAAGAGGTTCACCACGCCGGCGAGGATGATCCCGATCAGCCCCATGAAGAGGAAGGTGCCCCAGGCCGAGAGGTCCTTCTTCGTCACCGTCGCGTAGACCGACAGCCCGCCGAAGGTGCCAGCGGTGATGAAGAACGCGCTGGCAATCGAGCCGCCGGTGTAGCGCAGGAACAGCACCGAGAAGGTCAGCCCCGTCAGCAGCGCGTAGCCAAGGAACATCGCCGCGGCGGTGCCCCCGCTGACCTTCGGGGCGGCGTAAGAGAGCGCGACGACGAGCACCAGCTCCGCGATGATCAGCGGCAGGAAGGCGCCCATCACCAGCGCCTGCAGCTGGGGGTTGATCGCCACTGTGACCGCGGTCACGCCCGTTAGCGCGAGCCCGGCGACCATCCACCGGTAGACGCGGGCCATGAAGACCCGGGCGGACTCCTCCGCGAGGATTGACTGGTTGCTGCTGATGCCAGCGACATCCGACCCTGGGCTCTGCCACGCCATGGTGTGACTCCTTGCAAGCAATCCTAACGCAGACGGTAGACCCCGCAACGCCTGGGGGTGCGCAACTGACTACTGCAACAACCGGGGGTTAGGCGACACTCCCGTCCCATGCAGGTACCTCTGAGCCCCCTCGAGTTCGCGCGCCGCGCCCGGGCCCTTTATTCCGATCGCCCGGGGGTGGTCGACGGTGAGCTGCGACTGACCTACCAGCAGTTCTTCGAGCGCTGCGATCGGTTCTCGGCGGTGCTCCAGCTTTGGGGCGTCGCCCAGAAGGACCGGGTGGCGACGATCGCCCCCAACACCCACGCCCAGCTCGAGTCGTTCTACGCGGTGCCGCAGCTGGGCGCGGTGTTGGTGCCGCTCAACTACCGGCTGATCGGCGACGACTTCGAGTACATGATCAACCACAGCGGCTCGAAGGTGGTCTGCGTCCACTCCGACTACCTCGACACCGTCGAAGCGATTCGCGGCCGCTGCCCGGGCGTGAGCCACTGGGTGGCCTTCGAAGGCGCCAGGGCCGGCTGGCTCGACTACGAGGCGCTGCTCGCAGCGGCGAAGCCTTCCTTCACCCGCCCGGCGATCGCCGAGACCGATCTGCTGACGATCAACTACACCAGCGGCACCACCGCCCGGCCCAAGGGAGTGATGATCACCCACCGCAACGCCTGGGTGAACGCGGTTGGGACGCTGGTGCACCACCCGATGACGTCGGCCGACCGGTACCTGTGGACGCTGCCGATGTTCCACGCCAACGGGTGGACCTTCACCTGGATCAACACCGCCGCGGGGGCGACCCACGTCTGCATCCGCAAGGTCGACCCCGCTTCGGTCTTCGAGCAGCTCAAGCGCGAGCGAATCACCGTGCTCTGCGCCGCGCCCACGGTGTTGATCGCGATCGCCAACGCCCCCGACGAGCTGCGCCGCGAC
This sequence comes from Archangiaceae bacterium, assembly GCA_043776025.1. Taxonomy (GTDB): domain Bacteria; phylum Myxococcota; class Myxococcia; order Myxococcales; family Myxococcaceae; genus JAYVRT01. The sequence continues at coordinate 1,783 of JAYVRT010000929.1, forward strand.
TGTCCAGAAGGGGTGCGGGTGCTGACCGCCGGCGCGCCCCCGGCGGCGGCGACGATCGAGCGCGTCGAGGGCGATCTCGGCTGGACGATCACCCAGGTCTACGGGCTCACCGAGACGGCGCCGTTCATCACCGTCTGCGAGCCGCGCGATCACCACGACGAGCTGGGCGGCGAGGCGCGGGCGAAGATCAAGGCGCGCCAGGGCGTGGAGCTGATCACCTCGGGCGAGCTGAAGGTGGTGGACGACGCGATGCTCGAGGTCCCGCACGACGGGGTGGCGATCGGCGAGATCGTCGTCCAGGGCAACGTGGTGATGGAGGGCTACTACGCCGACCCCGAGGCCACCGCCCGCGCCTTCGCCGGCGGCTTCTTCCACACCGGCGACTCGGCGGTGGTCCACCCCGACGGCTACGTCGAGATCAAGGATCGCTTGAAGGACGTGATCATCTCCGGCGGCGAGAACATCTCGTCGATCGAGGTCGAGGGCGCGCTGCTGCGGCACCCGGCGGTGCAGGAGGTGGCGATCGTCGGACTGCCGCACGAGAAATGGGGCGAGGCGCCGCACGCCTTCGTCGTGCTCAAGGCGGGCGCGACCGCCACCGAGGCCGAGCTCAAGGCCTTCGCCCGCGAGCACCTGGCGCACTTCAAGACGCCCAAGGGCTTCACCTTCCTCAAGGAGCTTCCGAAGACGGCGACCGGGAAGATCCAGAAGTACGTGCTCCGCGGCGGCCGGGCCGCGATCAGCACCCAATAGGGTCAGCTGACCCGCTCGAGCCGGGCTGGCACGTGCTTGTGCCAGGGGGTGCCCACCCACGGGTCCCGGTCGGCGCTGCGCGTCAGCTCGTTGGGCGCGATCCCCGGTGGTCGCCGTCCCGCCCTCCCGCGGGTAGGAGAGCCCAAACCCGTTCGGAAGCGCGAGGTGACCGCGCTGCATCGACTCCGACGGCTCGATCGCCACCACGCCCGAGCCTGCGCGCGTCGACACCCGGACCACGTCGCCGGCCACCAGCCCCAGCGCCTTCGCGTCCTCGGGGTGAATCCGCAGCGCCCCGGCGGGGTCGGCCTTCCTCCAAGCCGGGTCGCGGAGGATGGTGTTCGCGGTGAACGAGCGCCGCTCGCCCGCCGAGAGCACGAAGGGGAACTGGGGGTCGGGGGCGGGCGGGCCGGAGCGCAGCGCCTGCTGCAGCTCCTCGAGGAGGTCGGGCAGCGCGAGGTGAAGCTTCTTGTCACTGGTGCCGATGCGCTCGAGCACGTCGTCCCACCCGTCGATCGCGAACACCACGCCCGAGGGGTTGGCGAGGATCGCGTCGAAGAGCGCGTTGGCCACCTCGATCGGGTCTCCGGTGAAGCCCGCGCGCGCCAGCGGCGCCGGGTGCTCCAGCGCCGCCTTGAGCGCGAGCCCGAGCAACACCGCGCCTTCCTTCTGTTCCGCGGGCAGCTGAAGCGTCCGGTAGAGCAGCACCGGCGCCTGCGCCGCCAGCCGGGGGTCGCCGATTCGCTCGAGCAGCGCCTCGCCGTAGGCGGCGCGTCCCCGGGCCATCGCCTCGCGCAGCGGCCGCAGGTCCTCGTCCGTCACCGCGCCGAGCGCCTCGCACAGGCGCGCGTGGATCTCGGCCTCCGGAAGGGGGCCGTCGGGGGGCAGCAGCAGCCGCGGGCGGAGCTGAAACGCGTTCTTCGGGAACTCGAAGTTGAAGAAGGTCGCCTCCGCCTTCTCGAACTGGGTCGCCGCGGGCAGCACGTAGTGCGCTAGCCGGGCGGTCTCGGTCATCGCCACGTC
>JAYVRT010000930.1:0-3546 GCA_043776025.1 Archangiaceae bacterium
GCGGTGGACGATGCCCTTGGCGTGAACCGCGGCGAGGATGCTGCAGATCTGCGCGCCCAGCGACCGCACCGCGTCGATCGGCAGCGGCGAGTGCTCGGCGGCCCACTCCTCCACCGACTGGCCGGCGAGGTACTCCATCACCAGGTACGGGCGGCCACTGGAGAGCGTGCCGACGCTGAGCACCTCGACGATCCCCGGGTGGTTGAGGCTCGCGACCGCGCGGGCCTCATTCATCAACTGGCGCACGTATTGGTCGTCGAGCGCGAACTCGGGCTTGAGGACCTTGATCCCCACCCGCTGGCCGGACTTGGCGAGCCCTTCGTAGACCACGCCCATGCCCCCGGTGCCGAGCTTCTTCAGCACCCGGAACTCCCCGATCGAGGTGCCGACCAGCGGATCGGTGCTGACGAGGGTGTGATCCTGATCGCCGAGCGGGGAGAGGGGCGAGGCGCGCGAAGGCCGGTCGATCGGACCCTTGTTCGTCAGCTCGTCGCGATCGCGTGGCACCTTGTCGCCTTGTAGCGCGCCATCCGTGCGGCCCGCACCGCGATGATTATACGGCGGCGAAGAAGTTGCCGCCGCTGGCCGGAGTCGCGCTCCGATCGGTGTCGACCCCGAGCGGAATCGCATCAGCGGGTGACAGGCCAACGACACCGTCAACGCCCATGCCCAGGCGCGGATGATCCAGAACTAACGGCGCGGTCAGGGCGCGGCTGTCTCGGCGGGCGGTGGCGCATCGATGCTCCAGCGGGTGTAAGCGGCCGTCGACCCGGGTGAACCGGGTTGGCACAGCTGCTGCTCAGCGCCACGGCGAACGGCGAGCGCCGGCCGCCAAGAGGGGAGAACAAACCGATGAGCAAGTCGATGCCGCTGTGGGCAGCCGTGGTGGTCGTGTGCGGTGTGGGGTGTGTCGGAGGTCAGAGCGGAGACTCAGGCAAGCTGCGGTTCGGGCAGGTCTACCTGTTCGCCGAGGCGACGGACTTCAGCACCGCGATCGCGGTCGGGCAGCCGATGCCGCTCGGGCTGCAGGCCCCCGCGAAAGAGGCGCTGCTCGGCGACTACGAGTACCTCGACGGGACGCTCGACGTGCTCGACGCGAGCGGCGCGAAGCTCGAGGTGACCCGGATGAGCAAGGGGAAGTTTCAGACCGAGTTCCCCACGGCCGGCAGCTACACGCTGGTGGGCAAGAACGCGGGAACCTCGGACAGGCTGACTGTCACCGCCGCGGATCAGGCGGGGCTGCGGCTGGCCAAGCAGTGGTACCTGCACGGCACCGGCACCGACGCCGCGTGTAAGCCAGCGCAGCCGGTCGCGGGGCAGCTGCCGGCTCTCAAGAGCAACCAGACACTCACCGTCAGCGTCGTTCCGCAGACGAAGGATGGGGCGCCGCTGGTGGGGCTCGTCGATCTGACCGCCGAGGCCAAGGGTGCGGTCATCTCGCGCAACGAAGGGATCTCGAGGGCCTCGTACACCGTGTCGCCGTCAGGGGCGTCGACGCATGGGGAGATCACCTTCACCGATCAGAAGACGAAGCAGTCCTTCAAGGTCGAGCTGGACCTGCTGCCGAATCAGACCGAGCCCTGCAGGGACTGAAGACCTCACCACCGCCCGAACCCGGAGCTGCCGAGCGAGATGTTGCTGCACCCGAGCGGGTTGTGCGCGCCGTCGATGATCTTCACCACGTCGGGGCGACCAGGTAGATCGGAAGATGCCCTTCGGAAAATGACGGGTAGGCCTGACGGCGAGCCGCCGCGGGTCACTTCAGCGGTTCACTCGGGCGGCGTGCGGTATACGCAGGCGATGAAGACCGGAGCCTGCGCGTGTGGAGCGGTGCGGTACGAAGTGACGGGCGAGCTGACGGGGGTGACCTACTGCCACTGCTCGAAGTGCCGCCGCTGGCACGGGCACGTCGGCGCGTACACCGCGACGCCGCGCGACGGCTTCCGCCTGGTCGAGCAGCGCGGCCTGAAGTGGCACGCGATCAACAGCAAGGCGCGCCGCGGCTTCTGCAGCGAGTGCGGCTCGAGCCTGCTTTGGGACGAAGACGGCTCGACGCACATGTCGATCTGCGCCGGCACACTCGACGCGCCCACCGGACTCCAGTCGAAGGCGCACATCTACGTGGCGAGCAAGGGCGACTACTACCCGCTCGTCGAAGACGGGCTGCTCCGGTACGACGAGTTCAAGTAGGCAGATCCCGGCCGGCGCCCGGCTCACGCGCTTTCCGCGGATTGCGACGTAGGCGGCGAGGTCCATCTTCTGGCCGTGCTTGCCGTCCCCACTTGTCTTTGCTGCTCATGAGCGTTCCTCCAGTAACTGCGCGAGCCGGGCCGCCGCCAGGTCGAGGTCCTTCTTCGGCGTCTTCTGGATTACTTCAGACCCGCCGTTGCAAGCTGCCCGGCTATCGAGCCGCAGTCGAAGCCAGTTGCCGTCGGACTTCCATCAGCGCGAAGCCCAGCAGGTTCTGTCCGCGCCATCCGCGAGGATCGCGTGCGCTCGCATTCGAGGCGCCCATTCCGATTCCCATCCTGGAGTGGACAGCGGGTGGACCGGAGGCGAAAGAGAAAAGGCCACCAGACTCGCGCCTGATGGCCCCGTTCCTCTGAGCCGACTACGTGATTTGAACACGTGACCTGCTGATTACGAATCAGCTGCTCTACCAACTGAGCTAAGTCGGCAATTGAAAGGCGCCGCGCAGTAACAGACGCATGGCCAGAGCGTCAACGGACCTTGTTGACCAGCACGTAGGTGACGGTGGCGTCGCCGCCAGCTGACTGGGTCGACGCAAGATCCAGATCGCCATCGCCATCGGCGTCCCCGACGGCGAGCGAGATCCGCGCCCCCGGCCCAAGCGTGGCCTCGGTGCTGGCGAAGTTCCAGCCCCCATTGTTCCGGCGAATCTGCACCTTGTCGCCCAGCTGCCACAGCACGTCAGGCCGGCCGTCGAGATCGAGGTCGACCACCTTCACCTCCCGCGCGCCTGGGGCAGGGAAGGCGCTCTTCGGGGCGAACCCGTTGCCAGTGTTCTCCCACAGCAGCACTCCCGTCGCGTCCGCCGCCGCCAGGTCGAGATCCCCGTCTGCATCGAAGTCGCCCGCGGCGATCTCCAGCGGCGGCAGCGGGATCGCCTGCGACGGCCCCGCCACCCACGCCGGGCCGAGCAGCGACGTCAGCGTCGTCCCCGAGGCCAACAGCGCGTCGAGCTTCCCGTCGCCATCCAGATCTCCCAGCGTCGCGGCGGAGAACGAGGCGGGCAGGGTGATTGGCGCCGCTCCCGGCCGCTGCACCACCACCGCGCCGAACGTCCCGGCATTCAGACAGCCCAGGGCGAGCAGCGCCGTCCCCGCGTCCGAGGGCGTCGCGGCTCCGAGGAACCGCGTCACCGCGCAGCCGGCGTCGGGCAGTTGCTGCCAGCTGAACCCCGTCCCCGTGTAGAGGTAGCGGTCCACCGCTCCGTCGGCGTCGATCGACGCGACGTCCACTCGGCCGTCGCCGTCGAGATCCGCCGCCGCGAGGGAGTTCGCGAAGCCGCGCTGGGTCCGGTTG
>JAYVRT010000931.1:0-3545 GCA_043776025.1 Archangiaceae bacterium
TCCCGCGCGCGGCCTGATGGGGCCGATTGGCGTCGCCTTCTGGCGGCTGCAACGGCAGCAGGCGCACTGGGAGCTCGAGGCGGTACCGCCGTCACCCTCGGGGATCAAGCTCAACGGCAAGCCGGTGTTCCGCGCGGCGCTGCGCGACGGCGATCAGATCGAACTCTCCACCGGCGTCGCCTACCGCTTCCGGCTCGAGCGCTGATGCCCGAACGGAGGTTCATTCGGTGGGAACCAGTGCTTTCCCGCGAGCAGCCCCGCGGTGAGCTCGACGCCACCTGGCGGTGGAAGATTTCCGTCGGCCGCGACCGGGACTGCGATCTCGTCGTCAAGCACGGCTCGATTCCGGGCAAGCAGGGGAACTTCCTCCGCCTTCGCAACGACTGGTGGTTCCAGGACGAGAACTCGCAGAACGGCACCTACCGCCACGGGAAGCGGATTCACCTCGAGAAGGTCGGCGAGGAGACGCTCGAGCTGGGGATGATGGTCCGCTTCCGGATCGACAGCGTCCCGATGTCCGCCGAGGAGCTGCGGCTGCGTGCGGCGATCGCCGAGGAGCTCGATGACGATGCGCGGTTCCTCGTCTACGCCGACTGGCTGCAGGAGCAGGGCGACGAGGTGGGGCAGTTGATGGTCTCTCCCGCGCCGCTCGCCGCGCGCTGGCTCGGCCCGCTCTACACCCCCGGCATCGAGGTGACGTGGCGCCACGGGTTCTTCGACCGGGTGACGGTGCGCTCCGCCGGCGAGGTCTTCGGGAAGGAAGGCGTCTTTAGCGAGGTCTTCGCCCACCCGCTGAGCGCGTTCGTCCGCACCCTGCAGGTCGACGCGGTGCTGCTCGGCGCCGAGCGGTCGCACGGCCCGAGCGAGCGCTGGGCCGAGGCGCTCTTCACCACGCTCGCCGCCGACCGGCCGAGCCTGCTGCGCCACCTCAAGGTGCGGCTGCCCACCGAGCAGAGACCAGGGCTCGAGGCGAAGTTCGAGGAGGCGCGGCGCGCGCTGCCCCAGCTGCGCACCACCTGGGACGGGCTGTTCACTGAAGGGGGCTTCCCGTGACCGCGATCGCCGCCCGCGGCCTGAGCAAGTCGTTCGGCCGGCTCTTCGGCCCGCCGTCGCCAGCGCTGCGCGAGCTGACGCTGAGCATTCCCAGGGGCAGCGCCTTCGGCCTCATCGGCCCCAACGGCGCGGGGAAGACGACCTTCATCAAGCTGCTGCTCGGCGTGGCGCGGCCCAGCCAGGGCGAGGTCGAGGTGCTCGGCAGCAGCCCCGACGAGCGCTCGGTTCGCGCCCGCATTGGCTACCTCCCCGAACGGCTCCACCTGCCCGACGCCTGGACCCCGAATCAGTTTCTCGCCTCGGTGGCCCGGTTGAAGAACGTCGCGGTGGACGCCGGGCTCCTCGAGCGCGTCGGCCTCGGCGACGCGGCGGCGCGGACGATCGGCGGCTTCTCAAAGGGGATGCGGCAGCGGCTCGGCCTCGCGGTGGCGCTGCTGGGCAAGCCCGACCTGCTGGTGCTCGACGAGCCGACCGACGGCATCGACCCGCTCGGCCGCGTCGAGGTCCGCAAGATTCTCCTCGAGGAGAAGGCACGGGGCGCGACGCTGCTGCTCAACTCGCACCTGCTCGCCGAGACAGAGCGGGTCTGCGACCGCGTCGGAATCCTCCACCTGGGCCGGCTGGTGCGCGAGGGCACGCTCGAGGCGCTCACCGCCGCGCGCGAAGGCTGGAACGTGAAGTTTCAGGGCGGCGAGCCGGCGGCGCTGGCGGCGCTCGGCTTCGCCGCGGCCGTCGACGGGTGGATCTTCCACGGGACGCAGGTCGACGCGCTCAACGCCGCGCTGGCGAAGGCGCGCGAGGGCGGGGCGCTGCTCACTGAGCTGGCGCCGCGGACGTGGGATCTCGAGCAGGTGCTCTCGGAGTCGGTGAAGTGAGGGTCACGATCGCCGTCGCGCTCGACCTGCTGCGCGAGGCGTTGGCGCGCAAGTGGGTCCTCGGGCTGCTGGTGGCGATCTCGCTCGTGCTCGGCCTGCTCGGGCTCTTCCTCAAGCTCGACGTGGTGGACGGGGCGATCGCCGGCAGCAAGCTCTTCGGCGCGATCCTCTCCGACAGCATCCGCCCCACCGACGTCGCGCTGCGCCCGGTGTACATGACGGTCGCCGGCTTCGGCTTCTACGGCGGGGCGCTCTTCCTCGCGATCGCCTGCAGCGACTTCGCGCCGAGCCTCCTGTCTCCCGGCCGCATCGAGCACCTGCTGTCGCTGCCGATCTCCCGTTGGCAGCTGCTGCTGGGCACCTACCTCGGGGTGCTCGCGCTCTCGGTGATGTGCACCGCCTACGGCGCGGTCGGCATCACCGTCGTCTTCGGGCTCAAGACCTCGGTGTGGACCTGGGCCCTGCTCGCCGGCTCGCTGCTCGGGGTCGTCGGCTTCTGCGCCCTCTACGCCGCGATGCTCACCAGCGCGCTCTTCGTCCGCAGCGCCGCCGCCTCCGCCTCGGTGGGGCTCTTCACCCTCTTGATGGGGATCCTCGCGAGCCTCAGGGAGGAGATCGAGCGCACCCTCGAGCCGGGCCTGGGGCGGGCGCTGTTCCACTGGGGGGTGCAGCCCTTCCCCCGGCTGCTCAAGCTCGCGGCGCAGTGCATCTATCTGGCCGGCGGGCGAGACTTCGATGGTCACCTCACCACCCGCCTCGTCGCCAGCGCGCTCGTCTTCTCGCTGGGGATGCTCGCGGTCGCCGCCTGGCGCTTCGAGCGAAAGGACTTCTAGATGGCCACCTCGAAAAGACGCCGCTGGCCCTGGTTGGTCGCCGCCGCGCTGCTCTTCGCGCTCGCGGCGTGGCTGATGGCGGGCGCCGACACGCAGACCGTCGAGGCCGCCGACAAGGTGGTGCTCCCCCGGCGGATGACGCCCGTCGAGAGCGAGCGGGTCGAGCGGCGGCGCTCGATGCCCGAGCTGCCGCCTCCGGTGGGTCAACCCGCGTCGAAGGCACAGCCCAGAGACCCGATGCTCGCGGCGATGCCGGCCGAGGTGAAGCACGCGGCGATGGTGATCGAAGCGAACGCGATCCGGCACTCCGACCTCGGCAACCTGATGGTCGACTGTCTGTTCACCGGTGAAGGCGCCTTCCTCGCGAGCCTCGCCGACGCCGGCTTCGACCCGCTGAAGAAGCTCGACCGGGTGGCGGTGGTGGACAGCTCGATCATGATGACGGGCGACTTCCACGCCGCCGACATCCCGGCGCTGACCCACGGGGAGAGCCGGGGCCAGTTCGGCGCCAACTCCGAGCTGTTCGCCCGCGACTTCCCCGACGGCGGCAGCGAAAACTTCGGGCTGTGGAAGGGCGAGGTGCTCGTCTATGGCGAGACGGCGGCCGAGGTGAAGACGGTGCTCGATCGCCTCGACGGCAAGGGTGACCCCAACGCCGGGCACGTCCTCACCGAGGGCGACAGCTACGGAGAGATGTACGGGGTGGTGAAGGCCGGCCCGCTCGCCGACGAGCTGTCGGAGAACAACCCCGAGGTGGCGCGCCTGCTCTCAGAGGCCGCGAGCT
>JAYVRT010000932.1:0-3539 GCA_043776025.1 Archangiaceae bacterium
GTTCGCGCTGGTGCTGCGGACGACCGGAAGCGTTCGGCTCCCCGAAGAACGGCTGCGCGTCGACCCGTCCGGAAAGGTCGTCGTTCTGCGGATCTGGGAGGCCGGCGCGCTCGTGGGCCTGAGCGCCCAGATTCCGTGAAGCTTCTTGCCGGCTCGGGCACTGTGTCCTTCCAGATGGACCTCGAACACACGCTCAGCCGCCCCGATCGGGTGGCGCCCGCCAGCGATGACGTTCACGGGCTCTACGTCACCTACGCAAGCCAGCTCCGGCTGAGCCTGTCGCGGCTGGCAGGGGACCTCGTCGACCCCGACGACCTGCTTCACGAAGTCTTCGTCCTCGCGCTTCGAAACTCGGGTCAGCTCGCCAGGGCGAGCTCGGCGCGGGCGTGGTTGTACGGCGTGGCGGTGAAGGTCGCGGCCACCCGCCGCAGAGGCGCGAAGCTGCGCCGCTTCTTTGGCCTCGAGCACGCCGAACACCACGCGAGCCCCGAGTCGCCGCTGCGCACGCTGGAGCAGAAAGAGGCCAGTCAGCGCATCGCCCGAGGCCTGGAGCGGCTCTCGTCCAGCAAGCGTGAGGTCTTCGTGCTCTTCGAACTCCAGCAATTGAAGGGCGACGAGATCGCCCAGGCGCTGTCGATTCCATTGAAGACGGTGTGGACCCGGCTGTTTCACGCACGGCGCGAGCTGACCGCGGAGCTCTCTCGGCTCGACCTGCTCGACGGAGGCCGCGATGCGTGAACCCCGCTCCTGGGCAGCGGACGAACCCACCTCGCCCGCCGCGCGGTTGACCGCCGTCGCCGCCAGCGTCGAGCCGCGGCAGGTCGACCTGAGCAGGTGGCGCGAGGTGTCCGCCGTTGCCTCGACCCGGCCGCGGGTCGACTGGCGCGCGTTCGCGACCTTCGTCGGCGCGATGGCGGTGGGTGCGATGATCTGCCTGGCGATCCTCCGCCCGGATCGCGCCGTGCTGCACGTCGAGCCGGCGCTCGCGCAGTGGACGATCGAGGACCGCACGATTCGCCTCGATGCCGGACGGCTGGCGGTTCGGCAGGAGGCAGGCCTGCCGTTTCAGATCGTCACTCCGCACCTGACGATCACCGGAAGCCAGTGCCGGGCCGCGGCGGAGGTCACTGCTTCGGGGACGAGCGTCGTTGTCGAGGAGGGAGAGGTCGTGCTCCGTGCGGGGAAATCGCAATGGGTGCTTCACGCGGGGCAGAGCGTCACCTGGCCTCCGACCCCGAACATCCCCAGCCGCCTCGAGCCGAAGGCGGACCCCTCGGTCTGCAGCGGCGAGGCGCCCGGTTGTCTCGAGCGGCAATCGCAGGGCGAGGGCCTGGGCGCCCAGACCGCGCTCTTCGAGCTGGGCAAGCTGCGCAGCCGCGAGGGCCACTCGGAAGAGGCGGTCGCCGCGTTCCAGGACTCGCTGCGCCGTTTCCCCGACGGCGTGCTCGAGCCCGAGGTCAGGCTCGCGTTGCTGGTCCAGCTCACCCGCGCGCGGCGCTTCGCGGAGGCCCGCGCCGTCGCCAGCCAGTTCGAGCTCCGCTTCCCCGAAGATCCCCGCGGGGCCGAGGTGCGGCAGGTCAAGGCCCAGCTCGAGCAGCTGGGGCCGCGAGCGCCCTGACATGGGACTCGAGCCCTCGACGCCCGAAGACCGGGTACCCGTCGCTGGCGCCCGATTCTCACAGCACCGGCTGCCTCACCCAGACCGCTGACCCATGCGCCTGGCTAGGGCGAATCAGCCGCGGCTCCCCGCAAGAGCAACCCCACCACCCGGGTCAGGTACCCCTCGTCGACCGGGGCGCGCTCGATGAACACCCGGTGCATCAGCGCACCGGCGAGGGTGAAGAGTAAGAGCGCCATGTCCACGTCGGCCGGCAGTTCCCCACGGGCGATGGCTCGCTCGAGCACCTGGCCCGGCAGGGCTCCTTCCGCTTCCTCCCACATCGCCGAGGCGAGCGCCCGCATCTGCGGGCTGTGCCCCGAGGCGAAGACCGTACGCAGCACCCCCGTCCCCTTCGGCGAGGTGATGAAGCCCGCAACCGTACTCGCCAGCGCGATCAGATCGGTCGCCAGCGCGCCGGTGTCGGGTACGTCGCGCACGTGCTCCATCGACTGTGAAAGCGCGGCGCGCACCAACGCCTGCTTGGTGGGCCAGCGACGGTAGATGCTCGTCTTGTTGAGACCCGCCTTCCGGGCCACCACCGGCACGCTCAGCCGTTCCAGTCCCACGCGCGCGAGCTCCTTCAGAGTGGTGTCGAGGACGCGCTGGACTACGGCGCCGCCGCGGCGTTGGCGTGGAGGGGTCTTTCTTCGGGTCACGAGCCATGAGTGTGTCCCGGGTCGTGACATATCGCAACTGCGAGTTGCAATCAGTCTGAGCCCAACTCTAGGGTGGGGTCTTCGAATTGCGATCGGGGAGGCAAGCGCGTGCGCATCGTCATCATCGCTCCCGGCAGCCGAGGCGACATCCAGCCGTACCTCGCTCTGGGTGTCGGGCTGAAGCGTGCCGGCCACGGGGTCCGCGTCGTCACGACGATGGACCACGACGCGCTGGTGCGAGGGTTCGAGCTCGAGCTCGCCTCGGCCCCGTTCAACGTCCAGGAGGCGCTGCAGGCGAAGGACGTGAGCACCTCGATCGAGGGAGGCGGCCTGACGAAGTCCTTTCGTCAGCTCAGTCAGATCGCAACCCGAGCCAGCCACCTCGTCGCCGAGGTCAGCCTCGAGGCTTGCCGCGACGCCGACGCGGTCGTCACCGGCTTTGGCGGTCTGGCGATCGCCGAAGGCATCACCCGGAAGTCCGGCGTCCCCCTGGTGCAGGCCTACAACGTGCCGCTGACGCCAACCGCGGCCTTCTCGGGCGTGCTGGTACCGGGCCTGGACTTCGGGCCGCGCTCGCGGCGCCTGGGGCACCGTCTGTCGCGTCTGGCGGTCTGGTTGGCGAGCAAGGCCGCCACCCGGGCGCGCAGGGAAGTGCTGGGGGCACCCCCGCTGCCATCAGCGCTCTTCTCGTCCTGCGCGGGCCTGGTCGAAGGTCCCCTGCTCTACGGCTTCAGCCCGGCCTTTCTTCCGGTCGGGCCGGAGTGGGGCCCGACGGTGGAGGTCACCGGATTCTGGTTCACCGATGAGCCCGAGGACTTCAGGCCGCCGCCCGAGCTGCAGCAGTTCCTCGACGCCGGCCCCAAGCCAGTGTGCATCGGCTTCGGCAGCATGAGTCAGACCGACCCACGCGCCACGACCGGCCTCGTGCTCGAAGCAGTCAGGGCCGCCGGCGTGCGCGCCGTGCTCCTCGCGGGCTGGGGAGGGTTGACGACGAAGGACCTCCCGCCCGAAGTGTTTGCGCTCGCGGGCATTTCCCATTCCTGGCTCTACCCGCGGTGCCGCGCAGTGGTCCACCACGGTGGGGCAGGCACGACCGGCTCAGCTGTCCGCGCCGGAGTTCCCGCGGTCGTGATTCCGTTTCACGGAGATCAGTTCTTCTGGGCGCGGCGCGTCCACGGGGCGGGAACCGGGCCGGCGCCCATTCCGCGCAAGCGGCTCACCGC
>JAYVRT010000933.1:0-12303 GCA_043776025.1 Archangiaceae bacterium
GTGGACCACGGGCTGCGCCCGAAGACGAAGCGGATGACCGTGACGAAGGCAAAGCCGGCGACGATCTACGAGCTCGACGGCCGCCCGGCGTTCGAGGTCTATCAGGAATACGCTGCGGAGCGCGGGGTCGCGCTCGAGCCGAAGACCGCGGGCAGCTTCCTCATCGGCAACGAGCTGGGGGTCTTTTTCCTCGACGAGCTGCACCACGCCCGGGCCCCGGTCGGCGTCGGGCCCGACGGTGAGCTGAACCTGGTGGCGGACATCGAGGAAGGGGCGAGCGTCTGCATCCTCGACGGCGAGCCTCAGAGCATGGTCGACGCCTGCGCCCGGGCGGCAGCGGAGGCGAAGGCGAACCTCAAGGGCGCCAAAGCGGCGGGGGTGTTGGTCTTCGACTGCGTCTGCCGGGGGATGATTCTGGGGGACAAATTTCAGCGGGAGATCGACGCGATCCGCAAGGTGTTCCCCGACACGCCGGTGGCGGGCTTCCTCACCTACGGAGAGATCGCCCGCTTCCGCGGCCGGCTCGACGGGTGGCACAACACCACCACGGTGATCGCTGCGATTCCCGCCTGACCCTTCTGCTCGTCTCTCGACCGGCACCAGCGACGAAGAAGCCCGCCGGCGCGGCACGGCTGATATCTTTCCGCCGCCCATCGGTGCGGCCATGTCCGAGCAACCTCCCCAGCCCGTCGCCGCGCCCACCTCGACGGTGGACAGCCCGCTGTGGATGGTGTCCCAGGCGCCGGGGCTGAACGCGCTCGTCGTCGCGCTGCAGCAACACCGCCGGGCACTCGACGGGGGTCGCGGCGGTGAGCGGCTCACCTTCTCCCGTTCCGAGGTGGCGCGCGCCCGGGCGGAGTTCAGCGACATGATTCGCCGAGGCGAGCGCGACCTCCACCTGCTCGCCAGTCTCCTCGCGGAGCGCTTCCTCGGCACGGTTCAGCGTCGCAGCGTCGTCATCGGGGAGATCGAGAAGACCCGCGAGCGCTTCGCCCTGACGGTCGATGTCACCGAGGCCGAGGTCATCGGGAGCACCGACATCGACCTGGGCAACCGCGTCCTCGCGCGGCTGGCGATCGCCGACCAGCGCGGCTGGCTGCGGGCGAGCCTGATCAGCAACGTCGTCGAGTACGAGGCCGACGCGCCCAACGAGTTCTCCGTCTACCGGCTGCTGACGCGGATCAAGGCGGAGGAGGAGATCTGGAACAAGGTGGCCGACGAGATCTTCGAGCTCGACCGGCTGGTGCTCAAGGACAAGCAACTGCGTCACCTGGGCCGCTACGTGAAGGACGTCTTCGGGGTGAAGGTGGTGGTCGGCACCGCCGCCGAGGCCGAACGGCTGCACCAGGTGCTGGAGACGCTCCGCTTCGACGACGCGCAGCTGTCGGCCCGGCAGATCTCCCTCGACGAGGAGCACCGGGCGCTGCGGTTCCTCGAGGTAAAGAACTACCTTGAGCAGGAATCGCGCAAGCGCTCGGGCTGGTCGGCGATGAAGAGCGTCGTCGCATGGGGCGGCCGCACGTTCGAGGTCCAGGTGCAGCCGTTGTCGAACTTCCTCCACGAGCGTGAGCGCCTGACCCGCGAGAGCCACGCCTCGTTCAAGACGACGCGCGAGCGGGTGCGCGACGAGATCGCCGCGCGGATGCCGCTGTTCGGGTTCTACCGGGCGCTGCTGCGCTGGCTCTTCGTCGACCCGTCCGAGGCACCCCCGATTCACGAGGGCGTCGAGGTGGTGCTGACCGACTGAGAGTCGCGGCCCAGCGCCGTCCGCGCTCAGGCCCCGGGCGCGGGCCAGGTGATCTTGTACTGCAGCGTGGCGCGGGTCTCCGAATGCCAGAACTGAACCACCTTCGCGGTCGACTGCGTCACTTCGAAGATGAACCGCAGCACGCCCCGCCACGAGTGGTCGACGGTCGACGACACCGCGCGCGGGTACTTCACCTGCAGGATTCCGCCGTTGCCCTCGTCTTCCCAGAGGATGTCGAGGCCACGCATCCCCATCTCCACCAGCCCGGAGAGCCGGGAGAGGATCGCCGCGGGCGAACGGTTCGAGGTCTGCAGCGACTTCTTCAGCATCGGCATGATGATTGACTCGAAGCGATCCTTCATCGCGCGGTACGAGAGCTCCTCGAGGACCTCGGGGCTGTGCGCCTTCACCACCGCCTCCGCGAACGCCTCGAGGTGAAGCGCCGGGTGCCACGGCTCGGACCAGACGTTCTCCAGCACTTCCTTCGTCTTCGGTGCGAGCTCGGCGAACGCCACGGTCCGTGCTTCGCGGCTCAACGCACCCAACACCGAGTCGAGGTACGCCGCGCTGACTTCGTAGTCGGCCATCTTCAGGTCTCTCCGTTGTCAGGCGCAGCAGCTCTTGAACTTCTTCGCGCTGCCACAGGGGCACGGCGTGTTGCGCTCGACCTTCTCGTCGGTGCGCCGGGCATCGCCGGTGGTGTAAAGCCAGAGGCCGGCGATTCGTTCGAACGCGGAGACCTCGTGCAGCGCACAGAGCCGATCGCCGCTGAGGTACCGAGCGGTGAATTCCACTTCTCCGACCGAGTCGTCTTCGCCCCCGTGCGCCCGATGGACGGTGAGGCCGAGCCACTTCAACCTCGGCTCGGCGGACCCGGCGCCGTCAATGAATGGCGCCTTCTGGGTGGCAGCAAGGTAGTGGTGCAGCCCGTGCGCAAACGCCGAGTAGCGCGAACGCATCAGCGCCTCGGCAGTCGGCGCGCTCTGCGGCCCGGAGAGAAACGGGCCGCAACAGGCGGCGTACGTGGTCCCCCCGCAAGGACACTTCACCTAAGGCTTCTCCGGGGGACGCGGTGGCGGCGGCGTGACGCCGGTGATCAGCCGGGCACCGCGTTGGTAGGTGAACCAGGCCCACGCCCACTCGGTCATCACCAGCAGCCGGTTGCGAAAGCCGATGAGGAAGATGAGGTGCACCAGCAGCCAGCCGAGCCAGCCGAGAAAGCCCGACAGCTGGATCCGGCCGATCTGTGCCACTCCCGCCGCCCGGCCGATGGTCGCCATCGACCCCTTGTCGTTGTACTCGAACGCGGCGCGCGGCCTCTGCTCGGCGTCAGCGAGGATCGTCCGCGCCGCGTGCTCTCCGCCCTGAATCGCCACCTGGGCGACGCCGGGCAACGGCTTGCCGTCGGGCCCGTGGGACCAGGCGAGGTCGCCGACGACGAACGCCCGCGGGTGCCCAGGAATCGACAGGTCCTTCTGCACCCTCACCCGCCCCGCGCGATCGAGCTCGACGCCCAGCGACTTCGACAGCCCCGCGCCCGCCACCCCGGCCCCCCAGAGCACGGTCTTCGAAGGGAGAAACCCGGCGGCGGTGGTGACGCCCGCGGCGGTCACCCCGGTCACCGCGGTGCGGGTGCGCACCTCGACCCCGAGGCGCTTGAGGTGTTCTTCCGCCGCGGCGGACAGCTTCTCGGAGAAGCCGGCGAGGACGCGCGGCCCGGCCTCGATGAGAATGATCCGCGCCTTCGCCGGGTCAATCACCCGGAAGTCGCGGGCGACGGTGTGCCGGGAAAGCTCAGCCAGCGCCCCAGCGAGCTCAACCCCGGTGGGGCCGCCTCCGACGATGACGAAGGTGAGCAGCGCGTCGCGCTCCTTCGGGTCGCTCATCGTCTCCGCGTTCTCGAAGGCGATCAGCACCCGGCGGCGGATCTCGAGGGCGTCGTCGATTGACTTGAGCCCCGGCGCGTTGCCTTCCCACTCGTCGTGCCCGAAGTAGGCGTGGCGCACCCCGGCGGCGAGCAAGAGGTAGTCGTAGGCGATCGTTTCTGCTTCATGGCTGACCTCGACCAACTCGACCCGCTGCGCCTTCAGGTCGATCGCCTTCACCTCCGCCATCCGCACCTCGATGTTCGGCGCCTCGGCGAGGAGCGCGCGAATCGGCGAGGCGATGTCCCCGGGCGACAGGCCGGCGGTGGCGACCTGGTAGAGCAGCGGCTGAAACAGGTGGTAGTTCTGGCGATCGACCAGCGTCACCCGCACCGGCTGATCCGCCAGCACCCGGGCCGCGTAGAGCCCGCCGAAGCCGCCACCGACGATGACGACGTGAGGGTGGGCCATCGAACGCGTTCCTATTGCAGCTGGCTGGAGAGGATCAGCGTTCCGTGCTCCGCCTGATTCACTCGGCTCATGTCCGTCCACATTGGGATCAGCTCTCCGCGGCGCCAACGTTCGTACTGGTCGCCATAGTGCGGTGACTTGGGCCAGCCGCTGGCTCCGGTGTCGACCACCCACCACGAGTCGTTCTTCAGGTCGGCGAGGTCGGCGACCATCCGGTACACCGGCCCGGCGACGGTCTTGAACGGCGCCTTGTCGTTGCCGAGGTCGAAGTGCGACTTCCAGACGGTGTCGAGCTCGCCGCCCGCTTCGAACGGCGCGAGGTTGAACGTGCCGTCGAGCACCAGCTTGCCCCCGAAGGCGTGCATCGGCCGCATCCGGTGCACCCTGCCCCACTGCCAGTTCTTCAGGTCGTTGCCCAACTCCTCGGAGAGGTAGAGCACCGCCGTCTCGAGCGCGAAGCGGACGATGGTGGCGCGGGTCTCGACCTCGGGGGTGGTGGTGTCGTCCCAGACCGGATGCTTCGGATCTTCGAACCACCGATCGGCGGTGTTGGTCGAGTAGCGCTGGGCGAGGAAGAACCGAACACCGTCTGCGCTCAGCTCGTCGCGCATCGCCGCCTGAATCGCCGCTTTGTAGAGCGCGAAGAAGATGGTGGGCGCGACCTTCTCCGGACCGGTGTCGTAGTCCCACTCCTTGAGGATCTTCAAGGCCAACACCGCCCGCTGCGACAGCTCGTCGCCTTCGCCGAGGTCCTCGAGAATCTTCGGCACCAGCGCCTTCGCCCGCTGGGAGAAGACGTCGACCTGGATCTGCCGGAAGGTGCCCAGGTCGTGCTTCGCCGTCGCCCGCAGCAGCGCGTCGATTTGATCGTGCCGGTACGACGGCGCGGCGTCGACGTTGGGGGTGAAGAAAGGCTTCGCGCCGGGCTCGATCATCAGGTTGTTCGCGTGCGCGAGGATGCCGTCCTCGGGGTCCATCGCCCAGGGGAGCTCCTTGCCCTTGGCCCAGCGGGTCGGCTCGTACTTCGTCAGCCACCCCGGGGTGGGGAAGGTGCCGCGCAGCAGCTCGTGCACCGGCACCGCACCGGAGAGGAAGGTGCCGATGTGGCCGTCGACGTCGGCGACGGTCCAGGTGTTGTAGGTGCTGGGGAGGTCGGCGATCACCGCGCCCAGCTGCGCGGTGGACTTGGCGCGGTCCATCGCCAGCAGGACCTCCATCGAGCGCTCCATGCCCTCGGTGTTCCAGCGAATCGAGATCAGCGGGCTCCCTTCGGGGAACAGCCGGGGGTGAAGGTCGTTGAAGACCGGGCCGTGGCAGGTGCGGCGCATCTTCACCACCTGGTCCGTCAGCGCGTTCCCATCGCGCACCCTCAGGTGCTCTTCACGCTCGGAGATCAGGCACGGTGTCGGACCGTCGGTGACCACCTGCCCGGGATTTGCCGGGTCGACCTTCTCCACCACCAGGTCGATGACGTCGGCGACGGTGCTGGTGATGCCCCAGGCGACGCGGTCGTTGTGCCCGGCGAGGACGTACGGCAGCCCGGGCACGGTGACGCCGATGACATTGAGGTCCGGCGCCTTGAGGTGCAGCTGCATCATCACCGAGGGCAGCAGGTGGGTGAGGTGGGGGTCGTTGGCGACCATCGGCTTGCCGCTGACGGTGCGGGTGCCGTCGATGACCCAGGCGTTCGAGGCGCCCATCATCGCGAGGGGATCCATGCCAAGTCCGGCGAGCGGCGCCGCGGCGGTCTTCGCGGGCAGCTTGATCGGAAACAGGCCCTCGAACTCGGGCGCGACCGCGGGGGGCAGCGGGCGAAGCGCCGGCGTGCCGGGGATGGTGCGCCCGCCGGGCAGCGGCTCGTTGGGGTAAATCTGCTCGGCGCGCGGGAGCCCGACGGACATCGCCAGCAGCAGCCGCGTCGCCTCCTGGGTCCAGTTGTGCGACACGCTCCAGACGTTGAGCAGGCCGACGGCGATCGAATCGGTCGGATCCCAGTAGGCCGGCTCGACCCGCAGCAGCCGGTACTCCAGCGGCTTGTACTTGCGCATCGCGACGTTGACGCCGTCGGCGAAGGCCCGCAGCGCCTCGGCCTGCTCTGGGGCCATCGTCGACATGTCGACGCGGGCGCGCTCGGCGATCAACCACCCGCGCATCGTCCGGTCGTAGTCGATGGTGGTCTCCGAGAGCAGCGGCTGCTCGCCGACCAGCTCGCTCACCGTGCCCTTCGCCAGCCGGCGCATCAGGTCCATCTGAAAGAAGCGGCTGCGGCCCTGGACGAAGCCGGTGGCGCGGGCGAGGTCGACGATGTTGTGCGCCTCGACGTGAGGAATGCCCCAGGCGTCGAAGGTGACGACCACCTGCTCCTTGAGGCCGGGCAGGTAGAAGGTCTCGGAGGTGGTGTCGTCGGGGGCGTCGGGAGAGATCCGGTAGGCGACCAGCGACGTCGCCGCGCATCCGGAGCAGACGGCGACGAGCAGGCTGAGGTGGAGCAGGCGCATCGGGTTCACCAGAACTTGAGGACGATTCGCGCCCCGGCGGTGGCCGAGTCGGCGGCGCGGGTGAAGCGGCCGTGGAGCAGATCCTGGGCGCGGTACTGCGCGTACAGCTGCACCGGCACCCCCAACCGCAGCAGGCTCACCACCGCGCCGAAGCGGAAGATGTTCTTGTCGCCGGGCTTCCAATTTTTTTCCCGGTCGTAGTCCCACAGCGGTGAGTCGGAGTACCAACGGCTCTGGTCGGTGGCGAGGTAGGTGTAGCTGACCGAGAGCGTCAACAGCGGGGGCAACGCGCGCGCCTTCTCCAGGTCGTGGCCGCTGACGAGCGTGGCGAGGGTGGGCCCGAGAATCGGCGCGCCCTCGACGCTCAAGGTGGCGCCGACCCAGTCTCCGGGGTCGACGGTGTAGGTCGAGCCGACGTAGGGCGCATAGGTGAGCAGCAGCGGGTTGCGCACGCCGGTGGGGGCGACGAGCGTCTTCGAGCGGAGCCACGAATAGAAGAGATCGCCGCCGACGTTGGCCCGGGCGACGCCATACCCGTCGACGAGAAACGCGCGATCCCAAGCGGCGTGGACCTCGACATCGCCGAAGGCGTGGAGATCGAACGCGGTGGTGCCGGCGGCGACCACCTCTTCAGGGTCCGGCGGCTTGCCGGTCGGCAGCGCCACCTGCAGCGTACCGGAGAAGCGGAAGCCGCTCTTCTTCACCCAGGAGAATTCGGGGAGCGCGGCGCGGAGCCCGAGGATGATGTCCGCCAGGGTGTTGCGGTTGCCCTGCCACTGGGACGGCGGCCTTGGCTGCCCGAGCGACCCGGCCCAGGCCCAGAAGTCGTTCTCCGAGTACGCGCGGCCGAGCGCGGACTGAAAATCTCCCTGGGTCCAGCTGAAGTTGGTGTCGATCGTCGTCTTGACGATCAATGGGATGTAGACCGCCGCGGTCAGCCAGTCGGTGATGCCATAGAGGATCTGGAACAGCGTCGCCTGGTAGAGCGCGTGGGGCTTCGCGGAGAGCACGCCCTGGAGCCCGCCGCCCGGCTCGTACCGGGGAATGTCTTCGATCAGGCTCTTGCCGTTGCGCTTGCCGTCCCACGCCTGGTCGATGGTGGAGTGCAGGTAGCTGATGTCGATGACCCACGCGCCCCTGGGCAGCGTGGTGGTCTCGGCGGCGTGGCCGGCGATCGCGAGGAGCGACAGGAGCAGGCAGAGCGCGCGGGTCATGGAGCCGCCAGGGTCAAGTCGAGCGTCTCCCAGGGGGCGTTGGTCGCCGGCTCCTCGCCGATCGCGTAGTGGAGCTTCTTCGCCGACAGCTCCATCACCGCCGCGGTCATGCTGTCGGACTTGTCGACGAGCTCGTCGTCTCCCAGCAGCGCCTCGGCGGCGGCGACGTCGAAGCGGCCGGTGAGCTTGCGCGCCACCGCGTCGGTGATCCGGCGGCTGCGGTAATAGAAGCTGCTCCACACCTTCTGGGGGACGACGCGCTGGCCGGCGAGCGTCAAGGTGATGACGTCGGTGGTGTTCAGTTGGTACGCCGAGCCTTCGATCAGGTTGTCGTCGCTGGTGCTGGCGATCCGCTCGCCCTCGGGGTTGCGATCCTTCGGGGCGATGGTGAAGACCGAATCGCCGCTCTTGAAGACGTCGGAGTCGACCTCGGCGACCCGCATCGCTCCGGTGCCGTCGGCGACCATGCAGTTCCAGCCGTAGGCGAACTTGCTTGCCTTGAAGGTGGCGATCGCGTCGTCGGCCGAGGTGGCGGACTCGATCACCTTGCGGCCGACGAAGCCGACCGGGGTGCCCTTGGCGATCAGCTTGGCGATGGAAAGGTCAGCGACCTGGTCGATGACGCTGCCGACGACCGAGTTGTCGAGGGTGTCCGACGGGTTGCAGGCGTAGCCGACGCCGCGGGCGCTCATCCCCGCGAAGCCGTAGGCGACGCCCGCCCAGCCGACGGTGGCGTAGGCGGGGCTGCCGTCACCGGGGTGGTGCACCAGCACCACGGTGTGTTTGTGCGCGGTGCTGGCGTCGAGGAGCGCGAAGTGGTGGGCGAGCAGCGTCTGCCCCGGCGCGGCGGCGCTGCCGGTGACGGCGAAGGCGATCGGCGGTGGGCGAGTGCGGCCATCGGAGAGCGCGGGGCGCGCCACCTGCCAGGGTTTGAGGCCGGCGCCCCGGGTGGTGAAGAGCAGCTCCTCGTCGCGCATGAAGCTCAGGTGGTCGGGGGGTGGCGCGGTGATCACCTTGTCGTCTCCGGCGCTGACGACGAGCGTGTGCACCGTCGCCGGCTTGAGTCCGCCTGGCGGCGTCAGCGTCACCACCAGCGTCTCGGGGGCCGGCGCTTCGAAGCCGACCGCGGAATCGGCCTGGGTGTAGAGCACGCCGTCGAGGGTCAGCCGGAGCGCCGGCCGGTTGATCTGGTCGGGGTCGGTGAGGGTGAGGCGAATCGCGGCACCGGTGGGCAGCTCGACCGCGTTGGCGAACGCCCCCGCGAGGAAGGGGCTGGCGACGCCCTCGCCCGGCTCGTCGACGATGCCGTCGCCGTTGTTGTCCGCGCCGTCGTTGGCGGCCCCGACGAACTCGAGCTTGGTCAGCAGGGGAGCGCGGGAGAGCCTGATTGCCAGCGCCACTCCGCGCACCGCGAGCACCGCGTCGACGAAGGTGTTGAGCACCAGGACCTCGTCGTAAGACATGCCCGAGCCGTCGGCGATGCCGTGGAGTTCGTCGCGGTGGTTCTTCGACAGCGACTTCTCGATCGACCTCGCCGAGTCGAGCAGCAGCGTGAAGGCGAAGTTGCCGCCCTGGTACGGCGCGGTGGAATAGATCTTGAGCAGCGTCGAGAGGTCGGCCTGCTCTCGGCCGAGGTAGGGGAAGAGCGAGGCGGTCAGCAGCGTGGTGTAGAAGCTGTGGATCTTCGACTTCAGCGCCTGGCCGTGCTGCTTGCCCTGGTCGTAGGCGGTGCCGTGCAAGTGAACGACTTCGCGGGTCGGCGGCGGCAGGACGGCGTTGCAACCGGCGAGGGACGCACAGAGCGCGCAGGCGAGGAGGCGGTTCAAGAGGCGGGGGACCATACACGCGCCGATGGGCCGAACCCCAGAGATCGCTTGGCCCGTGATTTTCACCGCCGTTCAAGTGCCAGCCGCGGGCGTTTCCGATAGGACCGCGATCCCTTGAGCGACCCTGCCCTCAGCGCTGCGACCCAACTGCTCGAGCAGTGGGCCGCCGGCCAGTGGAACGCCGAGGTCGCCGTGCCGTCGGTGGCGGCGCCGTTGATCGCCGCGGCCCGCGCAGCGGTGAAGCGCGGCCGGGACGAGGAGCTGCGCACCCGGCTCGAGCTCGAGCAGGCGATCGACATCGCCGCCGACGCACTGGCGCGGATCGTGATCCAGGGCGACCTGGCGCAAGAGCCGCTGCGGATGCCGAACAGCCCCGGTCTCGCCGCGCTCTACGACGCGGTCAACCAGTCGGCCGGGCTGCTGCGGGAGTTCGTTCGTTCGATGAAGCTCACCGCGGCCGAGCTCGCCTCGGGGACCCAGCTGACCTACGGCCTGCTCGAGCACAACACCGTTGTCCTCGACGAGCAGGCGAAGACGGCGCAGCAGCTGGCGAAAGTGCTTTCGGGGCTGAAGGGGACCTCTCTGGAGATCGAGCTGAGCGCGACCTCGGTGGCGTCGCTGTCCCGCGAGGCCCAGAAGAAGTCGCTCACCGGGAGCAGCGCGGTGCAGGACTTCTCGACGCTGATGAGCGAGATCGAACAGAACGCCGCGCTGGTGGCGGAATCGGTCGGCTCGCTGTCGAAGTCGGTGCAGCAGATCGACGCGGTGATCAAGCTGATCACCGAGGTGGCCGACCGGTCTGACATGTTGGCGCTCAACGCCGGGCTCGAGGCGGCGCGGGCCGGCACCGCTGGGCGAGGGTTCGCGATCGTCGCCGACGAGATGCGCCGGCTCGCCGCGCGGGTGCTGGGCAACACCACCGAAGTGACGGGGCTGATCACCGCGGTGCGCCAGGCGACGCAGAAGGTGCGGGAGCGCGCCGGCGACAACATCGAGGTCGCCGCCCATGGCCACGCGCGGGCGATCGCCGCGCTGGAGATGCTCGGGGGGATCCTCGGCGCGGTGCACCAGACCGCGGAGGCGGCGCAGCACATCTCGCTCGCCACCCAAAAGCAGCGAGGCGCAACCGCTGAGGCCGCCCAGGCGGTGACTGACCTGTCGAACGAGGCCCGGGAGGTCGCCACCGGCACCGAGAACACCCGGGTGTCAGCGGAGCGGCTCGCGGCGCTCTCGGGCCAGATGGAAGAGCTGGTGAAGCGGTTCTCGCTCGGAGAGTGACCCCAGGCTTCAGGGGTGCGTAAGCGGCGCGCCGTCCCGCCACTGCCTCCACCGCCCGGCGGCGACCTCGGTGGCCACGTACTTCAGCGCGCCGTCGTGGGTCAGCCCTTCGGGGAGGTCGATTTGCGGCGCGCCCGGGACGCCGATCGCCGGGTCGTTCGGGCTCAGGTCACCGTCGGGGACCATGACGTCATCGCTGGGCGCGTGGGTGCGCAGGTGCACCACCCGAACGCCGGGAGCCGCCGGCGGGTAGCTCTTGATCCGCGTGCCCATGTCGAGGACCAGGGCGGGCTGCTCACTCCCGTCGGGGTGGCCAGGCCGGGCCATCTTTCCCGCGAGCGGAGCGGCCACGGTGAGCACGGTGATCCACGCCTTGGTCGCGTCGGGTCCGGGGAGCTCGATGCGGCCCGCGGCGAAGGCTGACACCACGCCCCCCGCGCTGTGGGCGATGACGAGGATCCGGCCCTGCGAGTCCGGCAGGCACTGGGCGAGGTGCGAGAGCCCGGCGGCAAAGCGCGCGGCGAGCACGTCGCGCCGGTCGAGCGGAAACCAGCGAAACATGAACACCGAGGCCGGCCCGGAGGCGATCAGCACCGGCAGCGCGGCTTCCATCTCTTCGCGGTCCCCCCCGATGCCGTGGACGAGCACGATGATCGGGCTCGACGCGTCCGTGGCCCGGGCGGCGAGCTCACTGCAGGGGACCCCGTCGGAGAGGGCGACCCGTTCGAAGCGGTCTTTGTAGGCCGTGGGGTCTGCGGGCTTCCGATCGGCGCGATACCAACCGCTGACGACGACCTTCTGGAACTCCACCCAGCCAAGGCAGCCCGAGACGAGCGCGAGTACGCCGAACAACGCGACCCACCGCTTCCGCTTCGGTCGGTCAGCAGGCTGGGTCACCGGCGCACCTCGAGAAATTCTCGAATCCGCACCACCTCGGCCTCGAGCTCACGGCGAAACGCGCGGTCGCGCGGGCCTTTGCCGCCGACGAAGCTGAAGTCGCTGTTCAACGTACCGTGCTGGTTCACCGAGAGGTTCCCCCAACCCACCACCTGCTCGCGCCAAAGCAGGGGCAGTGCGTAGTAGCCGAGCTTCCGCTTCGGCACCGGGGTGTACGCCTCGAAGCGGTAGGCCCAGCCGAAGAAGAGCTCGAAGCGGCGGCGGTCCCACACCACCGGATCGAACGGAGCGAGCAGCCGCACCTCATCGCCGACGGTGCTGACCGCCGCCTCGGGCCGCTCACCCGCCGGCCAATACCAGTCGACGCCGTCGAGGCGCGCGTGGGCCAGCCGCTGCTTCGCGCGGGCGAACGCGGCGCGCCGTCCCGCGGCGAGGTGAGGCGCGGCCCAGCGCAGCCGGCTGACCAGGTTCGACAGGCTCTGCGCCGGCAGCGGGGCGTACTTGGTG